>CALBET010001181.1 GCA_937888665.1 uncultured Acidobacteriota bacterium | reverse complement strand
ATCCAACGGCTGCGACTTGCCCAGACCTTCGACTGTGAAGAGTTCGGGGGCCAGGCCCGCCTGAATCAGATAGTCCGCCACCGCGCGTGCTCGGCGCTCCGACAGCTCTTGGTTGTATTGGGCCTCACCCCTGCCGTCGGTATGCCCGGTGATGGTGATGGCCGAATCGGTGGCGGTGACGAGGATGCCGGCGATGCGGGACAGCATCTCTCGGCTCTCCGGACGCAACTCGGCCTGGTCGAAATCGAACTTCAGATAGCCCTCGTCAAGACTCATGACGAGCCCGAGCGCGGTGCGCCGCGTATCAGCAATCCGACCCAGGGCTTCGGTGAGTCGATTCATTTCCGCTTCGGCGACCCTCCGAATCTCGTCGGCCTCTTCGCGAGCCCGCCGCGCGTCGTCCTGGGCCTGGATCGACGTCCGGACCGCATCGGTGGCGCGACGATCGGCCACAGTCGCTCGGCGGGCCGCGCTCTCGGCGAGCCGCCCGGCGTCGGCGGCGGCTTCCCGGGCCAGGCCGGCGTCCGCTTCCGCTTGCGCCCGCGACGCCGTCTCCTCCCGAGCCGATTGCTCCGCCTCGACCGCTCGCCGGCTGGCGGCCGCCGCCTCGTCGGCCGTGTGTTGCAGCGTCTCTTCGAGTGTGCCGATCCGCGTGTTCAACTGCTCGACATGCGTCAGCGTGCGGTTCGCGAGGTAGCCGCCGGCCCCCACCAGCACGGCGACGACCAGCACCAGGGCGGTCCGAGCCCCCCCATTGGCCTGTGTCGCTGAGCCGGGATCGGTCGGTGTCATGAGGGTCTTGACGCTCTCTGTTCGCGATGAGGTCGCCCCGAGCAACGGGTGCTCGCGGCCCCTGGAGATCATAGACGGATCTGGTGCCCGTTTGGTCGGTGGGCACCTGGCGGCGTGGGCGACCCACCGCATCCAGCGAAGACGGTCGCGCGTGGTGGGCGCGTGCGGTATCGGCCGTGCCCGCCACAACCTACATGTGCGCCACCACTACAGTTCGCGCACCTGCCTGTTCCCGGCCAGAAACCCCGCGGCCACCAGCGAGAGCAGGAGCGCGTTGATGGCGATGACGGGTGCGGCGGAGTATTGCGAGATGAAGTAGCCGCTGACAAGACTGCCGAGAGGCATGCCGCCGCGGAACGCGACCAGGTAGATGCTGATCACGCGGCCCCTCAACTCGTCCGGTACCGCCAGCTGCACCAGAGAGTTCGTGAGCGAGAAGATCATCAGGAGCGCCGTGCCACTCAGAAACAGCAGGACGTAGCTGAACCCGGTATTCGGGAGCAGTGCGAAGGCGGCGACGATCCCGCCGAACACCATCTGGACCACCAGCAGCGTGCGGCCCATGTGCTCGAATTTGCCGAGCCAGGCGACGATGAGCGCCCCCAGCACCGAGCCGGCGCCGACCGATGCCATCATCCAACTCAAATGCGTGTCGTTGACGGCGAACACCGGGAGAAACGTTCTCAGCGGTAGCGCCAGCGACGTGGTGGCGAACGCCAGCACGGTAAGGGCGAAGAGCGCGCCTCCATGACGGACGTACGACAGTCCGCCTCGTAGCTCGGTGAGCATCCGTTGGCGTGTGCCGGGGGGCGGAGGAGGCAGCCGCATCAGTCCGAGCACCGCGATGACGGCGAGAAACGACAACCCGTTGATGCCAAAGCAGCCGGCCATGCCGAGGGCGGCCAGGACGACCACGCCGATGAGGGGGCCGATCGCCTGCGCCAGGTTGAACTGGATGGAGTTGAGCGCCACCGCGTTCGGCAGATGCTGCCGCGGCACCAATGCTGGGATGAGCGACTGAAACGCCGGTCCCCCGAACGCCTGGGCCAGTCCGGCCGTGAAGGAGAAGGCCAGGATGTAGCGCACCCTGGTGACATCAAAGAAGACCATCGCGGCCAGCCCCAGTGCGCACGCCATCTGCAGCGTCTGCGAGGCCATCAGCAGGTGCCGGCGGTCGTACCGGTCGGCGACGACGCCGCCGACCAGGGTGAAGAGGAGCAGCGGGAGCTCGGCGAAGAAGGTGTCGAGACCGAGGATGAACGCAGAGCCGGTCAGATTCAGAATCAGCAGCTGCTTCGCGAGCCGCTGCATCCAGGTGCCGACGGCCGAGGTGAAGGCCGCCAGCCAGAGATTGCGGAACTTTGCAAAGGTGAATGCGACCGCTAACCGCCGGAGGACCGCGGACCCGATCGACGGCGTGGGGGGCGGAACGGCAGCGGCGAGCGGAGGGGGAGGCGGTGTGGTTGCCGGTTCGGCCACTGGAGATGCAGTCCTTCACCCAGAAACATGATGCTGGTCCAGTCCTGGGTGCGACACGCGCTCAGAAAGAGCCGCCCATCGCCGCAACAGGGGCACCGCGGTTCCTACCAGGGTCGGGCATGCCGCGTATCTCGAATCGCGGCCCTTCCCCTGAGAACATCCGCCGGTCATCGTAACACCCAGCGAACGGCAGGCTCGCCGGGGGCGTCCGGATTCCCCTTGATCATCTCAGGCAGGCGGGCTATATTTCCAAAAGCGAACATAAAGCGAAAGACTGATTCATGCCATCTATCGCCAATTTTCACCCGCCCTCACCTGCTCTCCCGCAACCCTGCGATCTCGCCGGGCTGCTCGTTGGCGGTTTCCCCCGCGGTCATCTCTCCGAAATCGTCGGACCGTTGTCATCGATGCTCGCGAGTGTGCTGGCGACCGTCTTGGCCGCCGCCACGGGACGAGGCGAGGCGGTCGCGCTCATCGACCCGGGCGACCGGTTCGTGCCGATGGCGGGCGCGGCATCTGGGCTCGACCTGTCGCGTCTCCTGTGGGTTCGAGGGCCCGGAGGCGCACCACCTCGCGACGCGGCGCGCGCGATCCTCCAGGCGCTCGCGGCACTGGAACTGGTGATCGATGCGGGCGGGTTCGGCGTTGCCATGCTCGACCTCAGCCATCTGTCGGCGCGTCAGATACGGGAGGTGCCCGCCACGGTCTGGTCTCGGCTGTGCCGTCGGTTGGAGGGCGGGAAGACGTCCGGGCTGCTGCTCGGGCCCGAGCCGACGGCGCGAAGCTCGGAGGGGCAGGTAGTGATGCTGCGGGCGTCGTCGAGTGTGGGTGCGTCGACCGCCGGGGGCGGTCGGCTGCATGAGGCTGGGACTCGGCCGCCGTTGCGCGCTGTGTGGGAAGCTCGGGTCGTTCAGGCCCATCGGTCGTCTGATGCCTTTGTCACGATGCAGGGGCCGCGGGCCGACGCCTGAGATCGCGTCTCGTTCCACGAGAGGGAGTGCGCTCATGTTTGCTTGTCTCTACGCTCCGCCACGTGGCCTGGCGTTTCGGTCCAACGATGGTGTGCCACGCGCGAAACTCGTCACGGATGAGCTCGTGCGGCTGGCCCGTGAACAGTCGCCATGCGTCGAGGTGCACGGCGACAATCTGGTGGTGCTCGATGCGACCGGCCTGACGCATCTGGTTGGCGACGGCCGAGCACTCGGGGCGACGCTACGACGAGTGGCCGCCGACCGGCGCCTCTATCTTCGCATCGCAGTGGCGTCAACCAGGACGGCGGCGCTGTTGATTGTCCAGGCCCGAAGTGGGCTGACCGTGATCGAGCCCGGACAGGAGGCCGCGGTCCTGGCCTCACTCCCGCTCGATGTCGTGCGAGCGCTGGCGCGGCGGCAGGCACGGGGCGTGACCGGACCGTCGCGCCGGCGGGTGCCGGTGGCCGGGGCGGGACTGGCCATCCCCGCATTCGCGTTGCTGTCGACGGTGCGCCGCTGGGGCATGCGAACGCTGGGGGACTTGGCCCAGGAGTCGTCGGTAACCCTTCTGGAGCAACTTGGGGCGGCGGGAGTCGCGTTGCAACGGTTCGCGCGCGGGGAGGATGACGCGTCGTTGATACCCGCGCCTATCGACCAGCGATTCGAGTCGACGCTCCGGCTCGAGACACCGGTCGAGGGGCTCGAGCCCCTCTCCTTCGTGTTGAGCCGTGTGTTCGAGACGTTGTGCGCGCGGTTGGCGCGGGCCAGCGCTGGCGCGGGGCTGGTGCACGTGCGTTTGAAGCTCGTGACGGGGGAAATCCATGCGTGTCGGATGACACTCGCCTCTCCGACCCGCGAGCCGAAGGCGCTGCGGACGCTGGCGCGTCTCGACCTGGAGTTGCGGCCTCCCCGCGCCCGCGTGTCAGAGGTCACCGTGGTGGTTGAACAGGCGCCGACGGAACGCGGGCAGATCTCCTTGCTCGGGCGTTCACAACCGTCAGACGCCCACATCGCGACGCTGATGTCGCGGTTGACGGTGCTGGTTGGCGAGGGACGGTGCGGTTCACCAGCGCTGGTCGAATCGGGCGACGACCCGGGGTTCGCCATGCGGGCATTCTCGCCGGGCCCACATCACAACGCGGCGGAACGTCGGACCGTGTTGCTCAAAGACGGCGCGTGAAGTGGGCGGCGTCGACCAGTGGGGTGTTCAGGAATTTGATGAACGGGGCCAGGATCGCGAATCGCCGGACGAGGGAGCTGTAGAACCGCGAACTGAGGGCCAATGCCGGGTCCAGCGTCTCGCCCGCCAGGTACTGTTTGAGGCGCAGATAGTTCGCGGCGTCGTGGTCGGCCGGAAACCCACGCGGCACACGCTTCAGCATGGAGCCGGTGACGCCCCCGATGCGTCGCATGGCCGGTGATTCTACGAGCGTCCGAAAACTGCGCAGGTTCGACACGATGTGCCCGCGAATGCGGTGCAGCTGCGGCGCCCGCGGGGCGTACAGTCCGCCGCCTATCCACAATTGGTCGGAGGCCAAATGAAAATACAGCCCGGCGCTCTCGTGCTTCGGCAAGGTCTGATGGGAGAACGCGGCCGAGACATGGGTCTTGTACGGTGTCTTGTCGGGTGAGAACCGGGTGTCGCGATAGATGCGATACATCGAGCGGGGTGACGCGATGAGGTCCGGGGCGATACGCGGAAAGTCGACCGCGAGCCGTT
>CALBET010001180.1 GCA_937888665.1 uncultured Acidobacteriota bacterium | reverse complement strand
GATGATCCAGTACAGGCCGGCGGAGGTGGTCAGGACCACGCGGCCGTACCGCATGACGGGCAGTTGCCGATTGTTGTTGAACCGGCGATCCGGTCCACCGTCTTTGTTGACGTAGGTCCACGTGTGGTCGACCATCGTTGCATCCGCCGGGGGTGTGTCGGATTCGATGAACCGCACCGTGGTCTGAAAGACCTGCAGGTGTTCGTAACTGACGTCGGTGAACCGTTTGCCATCACGGACCAGCAGGCGATCGGGGAGGAAATAGAGTGCCGATTTTGCGGCCACGATCGACGGGATCTGAATGTTCGTCTTCAGCTGCGCGGGCCCGGATACTCCAGCAGCCGCGGATACCGAGCTGATCAAGGTCGAGGCCCCGGCGTTGCGCTTGTGCAGATAGGGGGTGTTGATGTCGCCGGATTCGGTTACGCGCCAGAGTTTCTGGGACTGATTCAGCCAGGGCCACTGGGTGATGAGCGACTGAAACCACTGTTCGGCCTCGTCTTCAACCTCGTAGAACAACACCACGGTGCGGCGGGCCTGATCGTTGAGGTACAGCCAGGCGCAGACGGGGATGAGCAGCACCGCGATCAATAGTCCGAAGACACCTTTGGCGGCCAGGGCGATCACCGCACCGGCGACGGCGGTGGGCCACCACCAGGCGAACCGGCTGCCGGCGGTGTTGAGCTGTTGGACGAGATCATCCGGGCCCGTGGGTTCCAGGGCGACCGCGGTCACCCCGGTGGTGTCCTCCATCAGGATTCCGCTGGGGCTGTAGGCAGGGACGCGTCGACCGGGATAGGACGGCAGCACCTGGGGCGGCGCAGAGGACGCCCCCTGACGACCTCCGGCGCCGAGCGAAGCCCGATAGTAGATCCCGTTGCGGCCCATATGGACGTAGTTGCCGCGCGGCCCGGTACCCACCCGAAATCCGGGTATCCCGGCGCTGACCCCGAGCCCCGACTTACTCAAGTTGAATCGGAATGGGCCCGCCTTGATGCTCTTGCGTATATAGAAACCCACGACTCCCTCGTCTCCTATTCGTTTTCTTCGCGGCCAGCTCCAACCAGGTCGAGAACCCCTCGTAATTGTGGCTGCACGGTTGCCTCCGCAGGCGGGCCGGCCTCCCAACTAGGACACGAAAACGATCAGGCCGGCGCCGGCAGAGTTCACGCCGACGCAACGCTTCGCCTCGCCCCAGACGCTTGTCAAAGTCGAGGTGCACTGCATCGTGTAGGTCTTCTGGGTGACCGGGCTGAACGCAGTGACGATGGATCCCGGCTGGGCGTACCACGAGTAGCGCACATTGTCGGCAAAAGCACAGCTCGTGTCTTCGGTGGCTACCCCGCTCATCCCAGATGGGCAGACGCTGAACCGGTCTGCGTGGGCCGGCGCGGCGAAACCCACTGCGCTGGCCGATGCCAAGCCCGTCAGTGCGATGAGCAGTGCTTTCTTCACAGTTTCCTCCCGAGTGCTGATACCGAGGTTTCCCCGGCCTGATGCACTCAATTTTGCTGGAGGTGACCGGACTGAGATTGCGTAGTTACTACCTGTTTATCTGCAACGCGGGTACCTACCGACTACCTAGTGCCCGCGTAGCCCCGAGCCTGCCAGGGGCGCCCAGGTCAGACTCCGAGCCCCCGTCCGACGTTCAGTCTGCGGGCGTCTGCGCAACAACGTCCGCGCCGTGCGGAACGTAGCGCTCCAACGCGATGGCTTCCTCACCGCTCCAGCGGTAGGCCACCAGACTGCCCCCCTTGCCGGCGCTGAAGTCGACGCAGGCCGTGTATTCAGTCCAATCATCAAGGTGCACAGGGCTATCCGTCCGCCAGTAGTGGCCATAGAACACGGGTACGCAATCGTTGTAGACATACGAGCGGTCTTCTGGATCCACCGGGATCTCGGGCAGTGGTGGGTAGGGCGTGCCGTCTTCGGCCTGGAAGCCCCTGACCTCGGCCAGGTCCCGCAGCGTGGTCGCGCCCTTATGCCACCACCGGGCCCGGGCCTTTTCACGTCGGTGACCGTCTTTGTCGCGGTAGGCGGGCAGGCCGTAGTCGACGAGGCTGACCTCGGGCCCCTTCAGGAGCACTTCCACCGCCGCGTAGAGCGGGCTCTTCTTGTCGGTCGCCGAGACGATCTGCTCGACGGAGGTGAACCGATCACCGCCGAGTTGGGCCCTGACCTCATCGCGCGAGGGCTCGTGCCAACAGGCGTGAACCACCCGCAGCCCGTCGAGTTCCAGCCACAGCGGCAGCGTCATGAACCAGTCGATGTAGTACTTGCGTTGCTGCCGAGTCAGCTGTTCCAGGAAAGCCCGATGCTGCGCGGTGTTCTTGTCGCTGTGAGGACGGCGGTAATCGCCCGCGCGCTCGGGATCCTCGGTGGCGTAGGCGATCGCGTTGAACTCGTGGTTACCCATGACGATCAGGGCACTACCGCTGTCGACCATCGCCTTGACGATTTCAAGTACCCGCAACTGCTCCGGTCCCCGGTCGATCAGATCACCGACGAACACCGCACGTCGCTCCGCATGCCGGTACGCGCCAGTGTCAGGTCCGATGGTGTAGCCAAGGCCGCCCAACCGGTCTTCCAGTTTCGACGCGTGGCCGTGGATGTCTCCGATGATGTCAAAGCCGCCCATTAGCGTCCTTCCTGGTCTGCGTCCTCAACAAGGACAGTAGTGACTGAAGCCTTCCGCGCGGTAAGCGCGAAAGCCCATCTAGGCCCTGCACGCCGGCGTGCCGACTGGGACACACATCTCCGGGAACTCGAGGGAGCTGTGCACCGCGACAGTAGGGTCGGGCGTGGCACTGGTCCTTCAATCGAGGAGTCGGACTGAGATGGCGACGGCCAACCAGGAAATCGGCAAGAGGGTGTGGTACTCCGCTGACACCGGCTATATCGCGCTTGACTTGACGGGCAGGATCCCACGCGAGGAATCACGCACCGTTAAGGGCACCGCGCTCTCTCCCAAGGGGAATGAATACCACTGCTCACTGATAGCCATCCGTCGGTACATCAGCGACGAACCCGACAACGAACAAGTCGTCGCCGATACCGTCAAAGGCTATCTGCAAGAACATGATCTGCGCTTCGACGGACTTGGCGTCGAGCGCTACCTCTGCCGCAAAGAAGACCGCGTGACGCTCGTGGCGCCCGTCCTGATCGCGGGCATCGACGACTTCACGGACTTGATCGGAACGCTCATCTCCAACTACCAGCGGCCGTTCCTGCACGTCACCCTGCTCAAGAACGAGACGACGGAACACGGCATCTCGATAAACTCCGCCGACGACCTAGGGCGCTACTGCGAGAAGCTGGCTTACTGACACGGACCTGACACGGACCAGAAAGCGCCATCTCGTTGAGTTACGTGCGTAGTGAAGGCACGGCGTAGGAGCCGGGGCGAACCCGATGACGACTGGGCGCAACAGCGCGTCTGACGACGACCTCCTCGAACGCATCCGGTCGATCGTCCGACCGGGGTGAAGAGATCCTGCAGGTCACGTGACGATCCGCGGCTCGGCGGACGGAATCCACCCCGGCTCGTCCCCCAACACCGTTGCATCCGTCACCACATACCGGTCGATCACCTTCAACTGCGGCACGTACCGCGGCGGGTAATAGGTGCAGCTATACCGGCTGCACGACGAATACCCGTTCGTGGTGAAGGCGTCATCGAAGAACCCCCGGACGCACATCCAGCTGCCGTCGGCCTGACGTTCCCCATCACAGATCAGCCGCTCCGCGGAACGGAACCCGTTCCACATCCAGAAGTCGCTGACGCAGCCCTCCCCGACAGCGGCGGCCTGCGCCGGTGTGGCGGTAGCCGTAGCGGTAGCGATAGCAGCACCGGCCAGTGCGGCGGCGGTCAGAGTCTTCAACATTTGCGGTTCTCCTTCTTCTGTCTCCGGCGTTGGGCCGGCGATCCAATTCGACGTGTTCGTCGTGTGACCTAAACGTGTT
>CALBET010001179.1 GCA_937888665.1 uncultured Acidobacteriota bacterium | reverse complement strand
GTGGTCTGTCCGTGATAGATAAAGCCGTAGTAGTCCACCACTGAGCCGGCGCCGTCCCCGCGCGGGTTCTTCCGCATGAAGTGCTGCTCGGGCTCGAAGATTCGGCTCGCCGACACCTTGCGGCCGGTGCGCACGAGGGCCGCCGCGGCAGCGCTCTTCTCGGGCGTGATCAGGTTAATCGCGCCCTTTTCGTCGTCGTCACCCCACCGGCCCCAGTTGCGCCGATCGGTGTACCAGGACTCTACTTCCGCCGCCGTCGGCATCCGGGGATCGGTCTGTGCGACGGCAACACGCCCTGCCGCCACCGGTTCCGACGCGTGACCCGCCAGCCATGTCTCCGACGAGAAGTGGCCTGGCGTGGCTGGCGGAGGTGTCGCCGACCCGTTCCACGCGGCCGTCCGCGAACCGAGCACAGCGGCGCTGCCGGCGGCCGCCGAACTCAGCGTCGTGAGGAATCGTCGTCTCGATGAGGCCATGGCGCGGTCCTTTCCTGGTCATCGCCTGATCTCGGTACGCCGAGGGCAACAACCCGCACAGGGGTGTGAGGAATTGCGCCGATCATAGCGCGAGCCGGCGTGACCGCCTCAGATTCCCGCGAACGCCCGCGACACGAGCACCTTCACGGCGACGCACATGGCGGCAAGACTCGTCTCTCCCCCGCCGCGGTCAACCGGTGTGTCCCAGCGGCGCCGGCACCTGGCCGTCGCTCGTGGTCCGCACCATCGCGGGGGCTAGATCGGCGACCGACGCGGCCGGTGTCCACGAGGCCCACCAGCGGTCGGCCTGACGGACGTCCCACGGCTGTGGCAACGGCACATCGCGGAGCGCGGTGGCCAGCGCGCTGGCGCTCCCGAAGCGGTCGTCGGGCGCCTTTTCGAGGCACGTCATGATGATCGCCTCGAGCTCCGAGGGAATCGGCAAGGCGGTCCGGGTGGACGGGGGCATCGGCACCGTCTTCACATGCTCGACGATCTGCTCGACGCCGCTCTCTGTCTGGAAGACCATGGTGCCGGTGCAGAGCCAGTAGGCCACGCAGCCCAGCGAATAGATGTCGGCACGGTGGTCGACGCTGCGGCCGACGACCATCTCCGGCGCCATGTAGGCTGGGGTGCCGGCAGTCGTCCCCTCCGCCGTCAGCTTGCTGGACCGCGCCGCCGGCTGCGCCTCCTGCACCAGACCAAAATCGAGCAGCTTGAGGTGGTCGCTACTCGGGCCCAGGCGGCACAGGAACAGGTTGGCCGGCTTGATGTCCCGGTGGGTCATGCCGTGATCGTGAGCGTCAGCCAACGAGTCGCAGGCCTGGAGCAGCAGGTGGACCACGCGCTCGGCGGGGAGTGGTCCGAATTGCTCGACGAGCGCCTGCAGGTCGAGGCCGACCAGGAACTCCATGGCGTAGTAGAAGTGGCCATCCCCGGTGACCCCGAAGTCGTAGACCTCGATCGTGTGGGGAGAGCGCAACGCGGCCGTCGCCTTCGCCTCGCGCTCGAATCGCCGCAGCACCCGGCGGCTGGCATCGGCGTCGACACCTGAGATCTTGTCCTCGCGGATCAGCTTGATCGCCGTCGGTCGGGCCAGGGTCTGATGCCGCCCCCTCCACACTTCGCCCATCCCCCCACTCCCGATACGCTCTTCGAGGTCGTAGAACGTGCGTTTCCTCTGGTCGAACGCGTAGTTGAAGAGGGTGAAAATGACGAATGAGGCGACGACCGCCACCAGGCCGCTCGAGCCCAGCACCAGCCCGGTCTCGAACAGCCGGTCGCTGGCCGCCAGATCGAACGCGGCGCGCCCGGCGGGGTCGCTGAGACGGACGAGGAATGCCGATGCCAGCGATGCCGCACTGATCGATGCGACACCGACGGCGGCGCGTCGTAAGGTGTTGAGGGCGAACACGCCGTAGGCGACCGCCAGGAGACCGAAGCCGAACAGCGTGCCGGTCCAGGCGGCGACGGCCGCGTCGAGGTCAGCGACACCGACCCGGTACGTGGTCCAGGAGAGATAGAGCGTCAAGGCGAGGAACACCACGGCCTCGACAATCCGCATCTGCCTCAATCGCCATCGCGAGCGCCGCTGGAGCAGCACGGCGACGGTGGCCATGACCGCGAGCACGGCACCACGCACGAGCATCTCCCCGCCCCCAGCGGCGGACGAATCGCGCACCATGACCAGCACACCTCCCACCACCACGGCGGAGGTCAATCCGCCGAGCAGACGCTGTTCGAGGTTGGCGATGCCGTCTTCGCGGGCTTCCCGACCGGGAAGCAGACCGGTCTCCGGTCAGAGGTGGAGGAACGCCTCGCTGGGCGACACGGCTTTGTCCGGGACCACGACCTCCGCCGTGACCGCCGCGTTCACATCCGTGTCGTTCATGACGTCAGTCCGCCCGTTCGGCTCGTCACGCGAAGGCTCTCCAGACCCAGGTGCTACACCCCACCGTACCAGTGGAATCCGTAGTCTGAACTGAGCCCGCCGGTGCCGCGACCGAAGCCGGCCAGTGAGTCGACCACGTCGATCGACCTGAGGAACTTGATGTTCTTGTAGCCGCACTGCCGCTCGACCCGGAGCCGTAACGGCGCGCCGTTGCCGACCGGGAGCTCGGCCCCGTTGAGCCCGTAGGCGAGGATGGTCTGCGGGTGCGCCACGTCGAACATGTCGATGCTCTCGTACCAGCGGTCCATCGCGCTGAAGACGACATACCTGGCCTCTGGCGCCACCCCCCCAGCCGCCTCCAGGACCTGCGCCAGGGGTGCACCGGTCCACTCGCCGATCGCCGGCCACCCCTGTTCGCAGACATGGGCCGTGATCTGGGTCCTCGGCGGCAGCCGCTTCAACTCCTCGAGTGAGAACGATCGCGGACGCCCCACCAACCCGTTCACCGGCAGACTCCAGTTCACAAACCCTTCGCGCAGATGCCGCTGGTAGTCCTCGTCGTCCGGATTGGTTTGCCCCCAGGTTGGGAAGTCGGGCGCGATATCGCTCCGCGCGTACTCACGCGCCAGCGGTTGGTCGGCCATCAGCCACCGTGTGGTGCTCATCGTGAGCACGTCAGCCGCGCCAATCAGCCCGCGTCTGACCGTCGGTGGCACCAGCGCGTCCGCGCAACCGGTGGCCAGCAGACCACCCAGCGCCGGGACGCTGGTGAGCAGGCGACGGCGCGACATCCCTCGAGGCGCGACACGCCGCGACGAACCGAGCTCAGTCTTGCTCACATCCCCTCCTCCGGAAGTCGGAACTTCCCCGTCACCATCGCACGAACCCGGTTGACGGCGCCCGCCAACAACACTTCGATGACATGCA
>CALBET010001178.1 GCA_937888665.1 uncultured Acidobacteriota bacterium | reverse complement strand
CGCCATGCTGCTGCAGGGCACCCCCGCGAATCTCGTCAAGTCGTTCAGCAACGGCGCCCGCACCGCGTCCGGCGTGATCCTGCAGTTCCCGCTCTACGCGGGCATCTTCGGCGTGATCAACGGCACCGGACTCGGCGACTGGCTAGGATCCCTATTCGTCCAGATGGCCACGACTGACACCTTCCCGGTGATCGTCTACCTCTACTCGGGCATGGTGAACGTGTTCGTACCCTCGGGGGGCTCGAAGTGGCTGATCGAGGCGCCGTATCTGCTCCCGGCCGCCAGGGAGTTGGGGGTCTCGGCGACAACCACCGTGCTCGCCTACGCCTACGGCGACTCCACCAGCAACCTCATCCAACCCTTCTGGGCGATCCCGATCCTGACCGTCACCCGGATGAAGTTCGGGGACGTGCTCGGCTACACGGGAATCATCGCGTTGGTGCTGTTCGTCGTGACCGTGATTGCGATGTTTCTCGTGCCGCCGATGTTGTAACGCGGGGGCCTAGTCCAGGCCTAGTCCCCTGGAACCGGGCCCCTTCGAGGAAATCAACGCACACGATCGGCTCGCCCGTTGGAGCCAGTTCATCGATCGAAAGATAGCGCCCGGAACTCGTGCCATCAAGCCGATGGGCAGGCCAGCCCACGGCCAGAACAGTGCGGCACTTGAGCCCATCGGCCGGCGACCACTGTCCTTGACAGAACGCGAGCGGTGATGCCAGCGAGCGACTTGTTGGCCGGGCGCCGATCCCTCATGCTGAACCTCACCCCTTACTGGTTCGTGTTCACGGTGACGTTCCTGACCATCGTGATCTGGGAGTCCTTCCGTCCCCGGCGGCCCTTGATGGTCCGGGAAGAACGACGGTGGTCTCGACACGGGGCCTTGCTCACCATCGGCTTCCTCACGGCGGCCGGGTTACGGCGCATCGCTCCGGTGGGCGCCGTGCTGCTCTTCGAACTGGCCTCCTGCTTCCAAACGTTCTTCTCGCACGCGAATGCCCAGCTGCCAGCCTGGCTCGAGCGACCGCTGCGGTGGGTCATCGTGACGCCCGACATCCATCGTATCCACCACTCCGACCTCCGAGCCGACCAGGCGCACAACCTGGGCGACGTCCTCCCCTGGTGGGACCTCTTGTGCGGCACCTACGCGCCCGTCTCGACCAGCGGCACCGAGATTACGCCTGGCCTCAAGGGTCTGCAGAATGACCGCAGTCTCGATCTCTCCTTCATGCTCGGCTGCCGTTCCAGTGCCGAAAACGGCGACCGGCGGCGGGGGTCTCAGAACCTGAGACGGCTGACGGCGAGAAAACAGGGCAGGGTAAAGAGGCGGGCCGCGGCGCCGCGCCGCGGGAATACTGCGTCCGCGCCCAGCGCTAGCAGCTAGCGCCGTCGTCGACCCCGGAGCACGAGGAGCCCCCCCGAGCATCGTCATCGCACTCTTCGCACTTCGACCGGGCACGATGGACCGCGCGTCGACCGGACGAGCTCACTCCAGGGCCGCGAGCTGGCGACGCGTCAGGACGGTGACGTACGCGATGGTGGCCAGGGTCACGGCCAGCCCCAGGGCCAGGATGGCCCACTCGACGGGACCGCGACCACGGCCGCCGAGCGTCTCGGCGCCGACGTAGCCAAGATAGAGATACGCGAACGCGCCGGGCAGCGTGAAGATGCCGCTCGACACCACGAAGGCAAGAAACGGGACACCGGTGGCGCCGAACAGGTAGTTGCTGGCGCTGTAGGGAATCGTCGGGTTGAGGCGGACCAGGGCCACGATGCGCCACCCGCCCTCGACAATCGTGCGGTCGACGATCGTGAACCGCGGATAGCGGCTCATGAGCCGCACGACGGACTCGCGAGCGACGTATCGTCCCACGAGGAACGCGGCGGCATCGGCGACGGAGCTGGCGATGGCGACCACGACAATGCCCCAACCGACGCCGTACACCCCGCCGGCCAGCATGGTCAGGATGGCGCCAGGCACGAACAGAAGCGCAAGCACGGCATAGGCCGCCCCGAACTCGACCATCCCGGCCGCCCCTCGCGTCGCCGACCAGGATCGGAGCGTCTCCACCACCCGGTCCATTGGCAGCGCGCGTCCGACCAACACGGCGGCGCCGGCCAGGCAGACCGCAAGAAGCACCGCTCGTCTCCCGCCCGGCGGCACGATTCTTCTCACAAAAGCGATAGGCTCGCCCATCTCGTCAGGCCCGTGTCGTCGAGCTGGCCGGTTCGAACCTTATCACCGGCGGCGACTGCGTGGCGGGCGGCGTGAGCATCGGTGCGTCCAGATCGACGGTGAGACGAGCTACAGCGAGATCTGGCTGGCGTCCGGCTTCCAGTACGGTCGTTCACCGGGCACAGGGGGTCATTCACCGATAACCCCTACCCTCTCTGCGGACAGGTCAGTCTGACTGTCGTCAACGATGACCCGAAACAACGAAGTCATTCACACGGAGGGTTTCCACATGACGACATCCCAGCCAGGGACACAGATGCTGCCGCGGCTCTTCTGGGGAGTGCTGCTTGTCAGCGTGGGTGTCGCGTTGCTGGTCGACCCCTACGTGACCGTCGTCCACATCTCAGCCTCGCGTCTGTGGCCGCTCCCCCTCATCATCATCGGCGTCGCCAGGATGACGGGGGGCCTGCGACGTAGACACCGGCACGACGGCTCCTGGCTCGCGCTGATCGGTGGGTGGCTGCTGCTGAACACGCTCACCGACTGGCAGTATCGACAGACGTGGCCTGTGTTGATCATGTGTCTGGGCGCGAAGATGATCTGGACCTCCTTCGACGGACCCCGGACACGTGACGCCGGCATGGAGCCTGAACATGTCGACTGAGCGCCCCCTGGTCGTCACTCCGAAACTCGTGCTCGGGGTCTTCGTGCTGATTGCCGGGATTCTGTTGACGCTCGATAGTCTGGATCTGGTCGAGACCAGCCGGTTCTTCCGCTACTGGCCGGCAACGCTAATCGGCATGGGAGCCGGCGTGTTCGCGCAAGCCCGAGACGGCCACGGCCGGGGCAAAGGCGCCGTGATCATCCTCATCGGCGGCTTGCTCATGCTCGATTCCCTCGACATCATCGAGGTGCGGTTCTGGGAACTGTTCTGGCCCGTGGTGATGATCGTGGCCGGCGGCAGTCTCATCATGCAGACGCTGCGACGTCATCGGGAAGCTCCGCTTGATCCGAGCGAATCGGTCAGCTCGTTTGCCATCATGGGCGGCGTCAAGCGGACGAGCAACGCGAACCCGTTCCGGCATAGCGACCTGAGCTCCATCTGGGGGGCGTGCGACCTGGACCTCCGTCAGGCGACGATCCCCCCGGGCGAAGAGGCGGCGATCGACGTGTTCGCCCTGATGGGTGGCCACAAGATTCGCGTGCCTGAGGGGTGGGCGGTCGACAGTCGGGTCTTCCCGTTCATGGGCGGCGTGGAGGACAAGACCGTCCCCGCCGCGGACGCGTCGGCGCCGAGGCTGGTCGTGCGCGGGGCTATCATCATGGGCGGTCTCCACCTGACGAACTAGCCAGTGCATCCGATTCTCGCAAATCCGCGCTGGCTCGGCCTGTATGTGCTCGGCTGGGTGCCGGTCGGACTGCTGCTGGCCGCCGGGCTCGGGCGCAACGCCGGCTGGGTGACGGCTGCCGGCTTCTTTGTTCCGCTCGCGCTCACGCATGCGTTCATCGGCCTCTCGTCGTGGTACGTCTGCCGGAGCTTCCCGCTCGAGCGCGGTCTGGCCACGTGGCGTGCCGCACTTACCCTCCTCGTGGCCGCGGCGACGACGAGCGGTTTGTGGGTGGCGGCCGGCGGCGTCTGGGCGTCCGCACTGGAATCGCTCCCGATGGGCACGGGGGCCGTGCGCCTCTACACCGGCCAGCGACCGCTGCTCACGGTCGTGGGTGGCCTGCTCTTTCTCCTGGCAGCCGGCGTCCACTACCTGCTGATGGCATTTCAAGAGATGCAGGCGGCGGAGCAACGGGCGGTCGAGCTGACGCTGCTCGCACGCGACGCGGAGTTGAGGGCTCTCCGCACGCAGATCGACCCTCATTTCCTCTTCAACAGCCTCCACTCGATCAGCGCGCTCACGACGGGAGACCCACCGGTGGCGCGCCGAATGTGCGTGCTGCTCGCCGACTTTCTGCGTGACACACTGAGACTCGGTAGCCGCCAGACCATTCCACTGGCGGATGA
>CALBET010001177.1 GCA_937888665.1 uncultured Acidobacteriota bacterium | reverse complement strand
TTCTCTTCAACATCATCATCGCTCCTCCCGTCACCGCAGGAAACTCGGGTGCAGGTTCGACCCATGGATGGCTGAGTGACAGTTCACGCAGTTCGTCCGGGTGTCGAACCTGAACGAGTCACCCGAGGGGGAGGTGTGGAACCCCGGCACCTCGATGTGGCACGAATAACACAGCTCGCCCATGTTCTGGGTAGGCAGCATGTGCCGGTTGACCGACCCGTGGGGCTGATGGCAAGTCGTACACCCTTCGACACGAACGCTCAGGTGCTCGTAGAGAAACGGCCCATCTTTGTCGGTGTGGCAACTCGTGCAGTTCTCCTGCGTGAACCCGCCCAGCCGCGCCCGGGTGCTGGAACCATGCTGCTCGTGGCAGTCGGCGCAGGTCACCATCCCCTCAAGCACGCGATGGCGTTCGTTCAGGTTGAAGTCGGCCCGCAACTCTTCATGACAACCGAGACAAGACTCGACACTGGTGTCGAGGCGGAGCTGGTCGCGACCGGCGGCCGCATGCGGCTGGTGACAGGCGGCGCAGTCGATCGCCCCCGCGAGGTGGTCGCTCGACCGGTAGTCGAACGTGGCCGCGTCGTCGACATGACAGGTCAGGCACTGGCCGGCTCGCTCCTGGGCGCTGTGCTCGACATCGGCCGAGGCGAAGATCATGTGCACGGTCTCCGGGTCTTCGATGTGGCGTTCACCGGGCCCATGGCACGACTCGCATCCGCCGACGCCCAGATCGGGGGTCTCGGTGTGGCCATGCACGGACCCCCGGTAGTTGGCGGTCTGGGCCTCGTGACAGACCTGGCATGTCTCGGTGCCGACATAGCCCGCTTCCTGCCGGGCGGCCGCCAACTCGACGGCCGGTGGAGCCGCTTCCGGGCCGGTGGCCGAAACCGTGTCATCCGGCGACCACCCCACCACCAGCGCGAGGGCTACTACCCACCCCCCGGCGAAGATCGGAATCAACCTCGCCACCCATGGACGAACCATCAGCCCTCCCACCCGATCTGTGCGTTCGTGGTGCTCCACATGCGACAGCTGTCTTGCAAGCCCTGGGCCGGCCCGGCCGTGTGCGGCCGCCGTTTGAAACAGACCGACCCAGACCCACCGCCAGACCTGGCATCGCGAAATACTCCGCGAATCCGTCTCCGGAGTGGGGAAAAATTCGCACGCGCATCGCGCTCCGGCACCGGCTCACTCGAAGCCATGACAGAGCTCGCAGTCCTGGCTGATTGTCGAGCCGTCTTCGGCCACGTGTAGCTCGTCGTGGCAACGGAAGCAGCCGGGCGAATCGGTGTGTCCGAGATGATTCGGGTATGTGCCCCAGCCGACCCCCATCTCGGAAAAGCGAGTGCGGTCTGACAGCGCCTGAATAGCGTCGACGGCGCCGGCCACATCGTCCCGCCTGGTTGTGGCCAGCGTGGCGTACTCCCGTTGATAGAACCGGGTCATCGACGTGGCGATCTCTTCCCGTGCCTGCTCCGCGCTATCGAACTCCTCGGTCAGCAGGCGCAAGGCCTCGCGCCGGACGAACGGCAACTCGCGGCTGATCGCCCCGCGCCCCAGCGCCTCGTCGACCGCCCGCTCAGGCGTCGCGGCAAAGGCGTGCGCGGAGCGGTTGTGACAGTCGAGACAGTCCATGCGCCGCCGCACGCCCCCGGTCAGGCTGTCTGGATCCACGCCGTCTACCCGGTACTCGCGGACTGTGCCGTCTGCGGTCGTCACGCGCACGTAGGGAATCTCGGCCGCGAGGGGATCGATCGCGACATACTCCACCTGGTTGGCCGGATCGGCGTGCCAGTGGCTCCCGAACGTGTCACCCAGGCGCTCGCCGCCGCCCCCCACGTGGAGCCGCAGCGGCGTCACCCGCTCGCTGTTCACCTCATCGCTGGCGTACTCCCGAATGACGGTGGGCTGGTCCCCGTGCGGCAAGCCGTCCCAGTGGCACCGCTCGCAGGTCTCCCGCGTGGCCGCCCCCTGTCCACGTGGTTGTCTGATCGGGCGGTGGTAGCGCCCGGTGGCCACCGACAGCAAGCGACGGCTCCCACTCACCTTGGCCCCGATGAACGAGGCGGCGCCCGGACCGATATGGCAGGCCACACACTCGATCCGGGCATGGGGACCCCTCAGATGCGCCGTGAACTGTGGCTGCATCACGGTGTGACAGACCTGTCCGCAGAACGCGTCGGTCTCCATGTACTGCACGCCGCCATAGGTGCCCATCGACAAGATGACCACGTTCCCCAGGGTCGCCACGGCCAGCACCCACAGGACCCGCCGTTGGAGGGGCTGGTTCAGGTCGATACGCGGCCATTCCGGGTGCGGCCCGCTTCGGCTGCGACGCACCCCGACGGCGATCGCCAGCAGCCCGACCACGAAGAGCGCGGGCAGTGCGGCGTACGAGACCAGCCCGACGTAGTGGTTCGTGATCAGACCCAGGACATCCAGGGCGAAGAGCATTAGGAAGAGCAGCGCGCTCGCGGTGGTCAGCCCAAGGCCGAACACCGCGAGTGGATGTCTGAGCGCGGCGAAGAGGATACGTCGCATGGTCGCGGCCGGACGCTCACTCCTCCTTCAAGCTGAGCATGTAGGCCACGACGGCGTCGAGATCCTCGGCGGGTAGCGACGGATAGGCGCGCATCGGCGGCTTCCGGTCGGCACCGGTGGTCGCCGTCATGGCCTTCGGGTCGACGATCCAGGACACGATGTCTTCCCGGATGAGCCGACTCCCGACCCCGTCGAGCGGCCCCTTGATGTTGCCCTCTCCACCAACCGAGTGACACAGCACGCAACGCTGCTCGGCAAAGACCTCTTGGCCGCGCGCCTCCGGGGGCTGAGTCAACCCCTCCGAGGTCCCGGCCAGGCATGCCAGGGCTATCGCGATACAGATGGCTGCGTATGTGCGCATGATGTCCTCTCGCCTATGGCATCGCGAACGTCGTCTGGCCCTCGCGGACCGTCAGAACGGGACACGGCGCCTTGCGCACCACCTTCTCGGCCACGCTGCCCAGGAGCATGTGCTCGATCGCGCCGCGGCCATGGGTACCAATGACGATGAGATCGACGTCATGGCTCTTCGCGTACCGGATGATCTCAAGGAACGGGTGGCCCACCCGGGTCTCGGCTACCGCGTGAAGGGACGCGCGCTCGTCGTCGGTCAGTAACCCCTCCAATCGTTCCCGTGCCTCTTCTGCCCAGCGGGTCTGCATCTCATCGACGGGAATGCCGGCCGCCTCGATGGACCATGCCTGCGCATGCGGGTCCGGCAACACATGGATCAGATGCAGCGTGGAGCCGAATTTGCTGGCGAGCGCCTTCGCATGTTCCAGCGCGACGTTCGACGTCGTGCTGAAGTCGGTCGGCGCGAGAATCGTTTTCAGCGTAACCATGTCCGCCTCCTCTGTCTCTGTATGTAGTTCCGTCCTGACTCACGGCTGCTACCGTACCTTATCGCAAACCCCGTACCAGCTTCTTCCGTCCACGACGGCACGAACTTTGGATATGTACAGGGTGAGCGGACGCCATGCGTATCGACACCATCCTCCACCCCACGGATTTCTCGGACGGCGCCGCACAGGCCTGCACCGTCGCGGTCGACCTCGCGACACGATACGACGCCGCGTTGCATCTGTTTCATGGTCAACTGCTGCACACCGCGACCCGGTCCGAGTTGCCGCTGGCGGCCCTCGCCGAGACCGTGACAGCCGAGGCCAGCCGGCTGGTCGCGCACGACGCCACCAGGCACATGCCGACGGTGCAGGTCTCGCAACTGCCGGCGGTGTCCGCCTTCGAGGCGATCATGGAGCGCGCGACCGACCTGCGACCGGACCTCATCGTGATGGGCACCCACGGTCGGGGCGGCCTGGGACGCCTGCTCATCGGCAGCACCGCGGAGAAGATCGTCCGCCACTGGACGGGGCATGTGGTGACGGTACGGAACGCCGTCCGCCCTGAGCGTGAACCTGACGGTGAAGGGCCTGGCCGCCCGCGGCGCATCCTGGTCCCCGTCGATCTCTCAGCCGGCTCGGCGCAGGCGCTCGACGCGGCCCGGTGGCTCGCGCGCGGCACCGACACCCAGCTGGATCTGCTGCACGTCGTCGAGCCGATTCCGCCGTTCTACTACGGCGGCAACGCGCAACGCGGTCTGGCCGCGGACGGGGATCTGCACCATTTCCTGGAACGCAGCCTACGGGAGTGGTCGGGCGAGATCGACGGCGCCACCTGGACAGTGACCGACGGCAGCGCGCCGGAGGAGATCGCACGGGTGGCCAAGAACAGACGGGCAGATCTGGTCGTGATAGGCACGCGCGGTCTGACCGGTCTTCCGCACATGCTCATCGGAAGTGTCACCGAGCGGGTGTGTCGCACATGCGACACCCCGGTGCTGGTGGTACGGGACGTCACCTAGGAAGGGGAGTACGCAATGGCACGACATGCACGCGGAGTCTGCTTGGTGGGAGTGGCGCTGGTGGTCGCGGCGGCGGCTACGGTGGTGGAATCGCGGCAGGCGCCCACGCTGCCGGAGATCATGCGGCAGAAGCTCGAGCACTCCCAACGGCTCCTTGAGGGGCTCGTGCTCGAAAACTTCGACATGATCGAGCGCAATGCCAACGACCTGCGGATTCTCAGCGACCTGTCCAGCTGGAACGTGCTCCGGACACCTGAGTACCTGCGCCTCAGCAGCACGTTCCGGGACACCGCCGATCGGCTATCGCGGTCCGCACTCAACACGAATCTCGATGCCGCAACGCTGGCCTACGTCGAGCTCACCCTCCAGTGCGTCGAGTGCCACAAACACGTGCGCGGGGTGCGGCAGGCACGAGGGCTCGCTGACCGGCCGTGGCCGGACCTGGCACAACTCGTCCCAGAGCACGTGAAATCACCCGATTCGGCACGGCGATGATGAGGAATTTTCCACACTACCGCGAAACATTCCGCTGCCCAGGTCAGCATTCCGGACCGGCCGCAAGGGAGATATGAAGATATTCATCACGCGAATGTTCGGCGCGGCCATGCTGGACTCGACCACATACGAGGCCGTCGAGGCGGACCAGGACGTCACCGGCCAGGCGGTGGCGGTCGTGGTGCTGGCGAGCGCGGGCTTGGGGCTGGGGTGGACCGGGCTCGAACCAGGTCGCGCCGGCGCCGTGGTCGCGCTGACGCTGGTCGCCCTCGCCGGCTGGGTCACCTGGGCGCTGCTGACCTATGTCATCGGCACGCGGTTCTTCGCCGAGGCGCAGACACGCTCGGACCCGGGTGAATTGCTGCGGGTGCTCGGGTTCGCCGCGGCGCCAGGTGTGGTGGGAGTGCTGGGACTGGTGCCGGGCCTGCGACCGATCGTGACGGCTGTCACTTTTCTCTGGCTTCTCGCCGCCATGGTCATCGCCATCCAGCACGCGCTCGACTTCACCAGCACCACACGAGCGGTCGCGGTCTGCGTGACCGGATGGGCCGTCTTCGTCGCGATGTTCTGGGTCATCGGCATCTTCTTCGCACCCTCCGTGTCGTGAAACAGGAAACGAGCGCCCCGATGGAGACGTGGGGGTTCGGACGGACGGGTGTCCGCGTGCCGCTGATCGGGCAGGGCACCTGGAACATGGGAGACGAGCCGGCGTCCGAAACGGACGAGGTCCTCGCACTGCAGACCGGACTCGACCTGGGGATGACCCACCTCGACACCGCCGAAATGTATGGCGACGGACGGTCCGAGCGGCTGGTCGGACGCGCCATTGCCGGCCGGCGGGACGAGGTGTTCCTCGTGACCAAGGTGTTGCCGTCGAATGCCTCGTATGTCGGCACGATCCAGGCCTGCGAGTCGAGTCTCCGTCGGCTGAATACCGACCATCTCGACCTGTACCTTCTGCACTGGGCGAGCGGGCATTACCCGATCTCCGAGACGATGAGCGCGCTCGAATTCCTCGTCGCGTCTGGCAAGACACGGTTCATCGGCGTGAGTAATTTCACCGTCAACGAACTTCGCGCGGCGCAGCAGTGTCTCGTCAACGAGCGGATCGCCTGTAACCAGGTGCTCTATCACCTCGGGTCCCGCGGCATCGAAGCCGAGATTCTGCCGTACTGCCAGCGGGCAGGGATTGCGGTGGTGGCCTATTCCCCGTTCGCGCAGGGCGGGTTTCCGCCCCGCGCTCGTCACCAGCGGGAGACGCTCGACACGATTGCCGCGGCCACCGGCAAGACCCCACGGGAGATTGCGCTACGGTTCCTGACGCGAGAAGAGGGCGTGTTCGCGATTCCCAAGGCCGCACGGCCGGAACATGTGCGCGAGAACGCCGGCGGGGCTGGATGGGCGCTATCAGAGGTCGACCTGGCGGAGCTGGAAGCGGCGTTTCCCGTGCCACCGCCAACGACCCCGCTCGACATGGCATGAGCACCCGGCCACGCGTGCACCGCGACCCGAGTCAGACGGTCGGTTCGCCATCGTTCAGGGCGTCAACTGTCAGCGGAGCGACCTTCCGTGAAAGCCAGCGTTTGGTCAAATCGAGCACCGGCAGCACGGTCGCCGCGCCGGTCATCGCGATCAGCCAGTCACCGGTCGTGAACGAGTAGGTGCCCATCGGTGTCTGTAACCACGGCACGTACACCACGAGTGCGAGCAGCGCAATCTCCGACCCCACGGCCCAATTCAGCCACCGATTGGCGAACGGTCGCTTCAGTACCGACTGGCGGTCGGAGCGGAAGCAGTAGGCCTTGGCGAACTCGATGAGCACGAGCGTGACGAACACCAGCGCCATCGCATCGGCGCGAGCACGATTCGACAGCGCCCATGTGAAGAGCGTGAGGGTGACCAGCGCCGACCAGGCTCCCGCCACCAGCATCAGGGTGACCACCGGCCGGCTCCAGATGCCAATTCGGACGTCGCGTGGCGGGCGACGCATGATGTCGTCACTCGGCGGGTCGACAGCCAGCGCCAGCGCCGGCGGACCATCGGTGGCCAGGTTGATGGACAGGATCTGAACGGCGGACAGCGGCAGGGGCAGTCCCAGGACCGACGCGCCGGCCACCAACGCAATTTCGCCGATATTCGCCGCCAGCAGATACGACAGGTACTTCTGGATGTTGTCGTAGATGCCGCGCCCCTCCTCGACCGCGGCCACGATCGAGGCGAAGTTGTCGTCGGTGAGGCTCATGTCAGCCGCCTCCTTGCTGACGTCGGTGCCGGTGATGCCCATCGCCACGCCGATGTCCGCCTTCTTCAGTGCCGGCGCGTCGTTGACGCCATCACCGGTCATCGCGGTGACATATCCACGGTCTTGAAAGGCGGTCACGATGCGCAGCTTGTCGGCGGGCGAGACCCGCGCGAACACCGAGATCTCGGTGACATCCTGTCGAAGGCGGTCCTCACTCATCACCTGCAACTCGGGGCCGGTGACCAGCCGCCCACCCGGGAGCAGGCCAAGCTCGCGAGCGACCGCGGCCGCCGTCGTC
>CALBET010001176.1 GCA_937888665.1 uncultured Acidobacteriota bacterium | reverse complement strand
CCTCTGGGGCTGGGGCAGCAGGCATTTGTGGTGATTTTGGCCCTTCTGGCCAGCGACACCAGCGGTGGGCTCGTCGGCGCGCCGTCGGGTGCGCACGGCGCCCGAGAGCCATCTCGAGCCAATAACCCAGGTTGACCAGACAGAAGAATCGGCAATGCCCGCGGTGAATGCCGGAAGGCCCCGTCGAACGGCAGCTCCCCGAGTAGTTCGGGCGGCTCCGCGTCGCCTCACCGCCGCACCGACGGTCAACGCGCTCCGCCGTTCACGGCCGGAACCGCGGAGAAGCCTAAGTGCCTCCCCGGTCTCGACTCGACGCACCAATCTGGCGGCCGAGTCGCCCGACGCGACCCCATCGTCAAGGCGCCGCACACCGACTCTCCGTGCGTCGGCTCGCGCTGCGGTCTCCCGACGCAGTCTGACGGCATCTCCGGTCCAGACCGCACTTCAAGCGGCCGAACATGGCGAGCAATCACCCATAGATTCTCAGACCGGGCTGCCAAGAGTCGCAACCCCTCGTCGACCTGCCGCGCGCCATTCCGAGTCAGTCGTCGACGCCCCTGTCGGTGCCGCGCGAACCCGTGTAGACATGGCAGTGTCGCCGCGCCGCTCCCGCCCCGTGGTCGGTGGCCCCGATCAGCAGCTCATCGAGCATGACGCGGCGGCTGCTACCAGCGACGCCCCGGCGTCTGTCGCGAAGGCGGGCAGACGAGCCGCCGCTGTCGTCAGCGCCACCGCGAAGCCTGTTCGCCGCGCCGAAGTTGCTCGAGAGCTCGCCGAAGAGGACGCTCCGCCAGCGGCTCGTGGCCAGCGGCAGCCCGCTACCGTCCGCGCCGCGGAACGCGGCCAAGAGGCGATCGTCCCAGTGGCGAGTGCCGCCACGCCAGCGCGCCGCACCCGGCGAGCAAGTACTCCTCTCTCTGACGAGGTCTCGGCACGCCCCAGCATGGCCATTCGCGCTGTCGCTCGTGGCGAGAAGGTCGTTCGACGAAGCGCCTCGGGGGCCATGTTGAGTCCCACGGTTCTTGGTCATGTGGCCAATGAGCCTGAAGCCGTCGAGGCTGCCGTGGTTGGTCGCCCAGGCCGTCGAGTCGCAGCGACCCGTCGTCCGGTCGAGCAGACGGGGGCGCTGGACGCTCAGAAAACCGTCACTGTTCGCGCCGACCAGAGCGCCACCGAGCGCGCTTCTCGACGGGGCGATTCGTCAGAAGCCGCGACCCCAACGACTTCCCGCCGGGGGGTCCTGGCTCCAGTTCCAACCGCCTACCTCGAGCCGGCGGTCCCAGAGTCCGAGGGCGAGGCTCAAGCAGAGATGGCCACGCGCTCGCGTCGAGATCGTCCCACGGTCCGAGCCGCAGCTCGCGCGACCACGACGACCGACCTGAACGATTCCGGCAGTGCAGTGCTGACCCAGGCGCCAACTCGCTATATCGGGGTCGCCAGGGACAGTGGGCAGGAATCCATCGTTTCTTCGCCGGTTCAGCGCGCCGCCAGGATTGACAGCCCGCGTCGCCGCCCTGCTTTGGCGCAGCCCCAGACGCTCATCGCGGGAGATGACGAGCGGTCGACACAGGTCGGCGGGCAGGTTGAGCGCCCAGCGGCAACCGCACGAGTGCGGCAACGCGGGGTCGCTGCGTCTCGTCCGCAGGTCACCCGTTCCCGCGCACGTTGGACGCGTTCGCCAGGACAGCCCGTCCGGCAAGCCCCAGCGCTCGCCCAGGGCAAGGCCGCGATTCCATCGTCACCGACAGCCCGTGCCGCTGCTCGTCGAGAGCCGCAGGCGATGGCTCCGCGTCGTTCTACCCTCTCCAGGGCGGTGAATCGCAGCGATCTGCAGTTCCTGGTTGCCGAAGAAATTCGCCAGCTTTCACAGACCTCAACGACGCCGTCTGCGCCGCTACGGCGGGTCTTGAAGACTCTGGCACCAGCAGTTCAAGCGTCGGGTCGAATCGGTCGCTCCATAGTTACTGTCGACGCTGCCCGGCGGGCAGTGGGTGACGCCCGGGGTCGACGACCCAACGTCGTGGCCCGTCTCGTCGAGACTCCCGAGGGTCGAATTGTTCGCGGTGAAGCTCGTCGGATTACAGCTCCAGCGGGCCGCCGACCGCTGGCTTCGCCGGAGACGGTGGTGCTCGGTGCCAACGACTTTGATGCGCCTGCCCAGTCGTCGCCAGTCGAGTGGAGCGAGCGTCGCATGGGGCGCCGGTCCTCACCTTCAATCCGTGCCGCAACGGGACCGAGCCGGGTGCCGGCAGTGCGCGCAGCTCAACGGGTCGAAGGCCCCAGCCGATTCCGGCCACGTGCCTCGGGCCAATCTCCGGCTGCTACAGGCAGGACCGTCAGAGGCCGAGGCGATCGCTTCACGCCGGCGGCCACAATAGGCAACACCCGTCGGGCCGCCGTGGCTGCGACCGGAACACTACCCGGCCTTGCTCCTGAAACGGCGTCTGAACAGGGGCGTGTCTCGGATGCCGGTCGCGTCCCGGGGCGTCGGCGTCGCAGCCGTCCTCTCGATCGAACCATGGGCTACCTCGGAACCACGGCATCGGCTGAGGCCGGCGCTGCCTCTGGTGTTGCGCCACAGCTTCGCGGTCGTCGAGGATCGACGCGGTCTTCCAAGGGCGCGTCGGCGCCCGAGGCGATAGGCCTGGATTCGCCGGAATACGGGTTTGATGAGCCAGAGGCCCCTGGGTGGGCTCGACGCGCGGTCGAAGGCACGCCGGTGTCGGCACTTTCGCAGCTGCGTCCGCAGTCCCGTGCACGAGTTGGGGGCAGCTTGTTGTCCGCTCTCGCGCGGGCCACGAACGCCGAAGACGTAGTGCAAGTCATTCTTGAGCGCAGCACTGCGGGTGTCTCCGGCGAGCTTCCCGCGCCGGCCGCGCAGCTGGTTCGCAGGATTTCTCGGGCCGCCGACGCCGAAAATACGACGAATGTGCAGCCCAGGCAGCGAGACGATCGCAGGGCAGAGCGCGGGCAGAGAGTTCCTGTCCGAGGCGTTGCATCAGTTCGCAGGAATGTGCTTCGGCCCCAACGAGTCAGCTTCAGCTCCGGCCCAGCCGAGTCCACGGCCCGCAGCGGGCAAGGGGTGGGCGCGAGCAACGTGATGAAGCTCGCCAACAAACTCATGAGCCTCATCCATCTTGCTGAGAATCAGCGAAAGTCGGATGCGCAGTCCCAAGTCCGAATGGCCGAGGACACCGCCCAGGCGAGGGCAGAGGGTGGGCTCGGTGCGAGTCAGCCTAAAGACGTAGAATCAGAAACCATGAACATTCAGACGTTGCAGCAGGAAGTGCTCGAGAGCGTGCTTAGCGCTATCGAATTGCTCCAAGAGCGGCGGGAGGGTGACCCAGATGGCCGAAACGAGTGGTGGTAGCGAGAAGGCGTTCTTCACGAACGCCGACAAGACCAGTGAGGTCTTTCACGTCCAGTTCAATCCGAAAGAATTCAAACTGGACGAGAAGGCTGCGTGGAAGGATTCAGGTGAGCACGAGAATGCCCGCCCCCTCCTGACATATGAAAAGGGCGAGCCCACAAAGGTCGGGATGGATCTCATCTTCGACACGACCGATACGGGCGAGAATTGCTACGATACCTACGTCAAGAAGCTTCGAGCTTTCCTGTCGACCTCCGTTGACGTCAAGGATCCGGAGAATGATGTCGCCAAACGTCCGCCATACCTGACGTTTACGTGGGGTGCTTTCAACTTCGACTGTGTCGTCGAGTCGGTCGCGACGACCTTCTTGATGTTCAAAGCGGACGGCACACCCCTGCGCGCCAAGGTCAGTCTGGGGCTCAAAGAGCGTCAACGTGGTGATCTCGGTGGGTTTGGGAACGCCTCTGTGACGTTGTCTGCGATGGGCTCGATGTTCTCGGGGCCTCCCGATTCAGCGAGCACGACGACCGTCAAAGAGGGTGACACTGCGACCAGCATCGCCGCTGAGACCGGTGGAGACCCTCGTGACATCTCTGCAGCGAACGGCTGGAAAGATCCGATGAATCCGCCCGTGGGCGAGACAGCAGTCATCCCCGGTGACCCGAAGTTGGCCCAGGTCCTGGCTCAACAGAAGCTCTCTCAGCAAGAGGGCAACTGGGCCGAAGACGAGCCTTTCGATCCGTTCGCCGAGATCGTCGAGGCCCTCACACAGGGCGGCGAAGATCTGGCCAGTGCCTTTGACGATCCAGGTGAGCTCGGGGTCTCTGTGACTTCGCAGAGCGAGTCCGCTTAATCACATCGCAGCCAAAATTGAGGATCTGCCATGTCCGGCAACGAGACCACGACCAGCATCACCGACAACCAGACCGCGCGGTATACGATCACGTGCGCAGGGAATACGCTCAGTCAGAGCGATCCCAATGGCCTCGAATACTTGAGTGTCGAGGACCACTGCGACATGATCGCCGTTGCCGAACTCACGTTCGCGGGCGGGGCCGGGACTCCTTGGGCCAGCCTTGAGATTGGCGCAGATGTGGAGATCCAGCTCGGCGGCAGCACGCGTCCGGTATTTATCGGATTCGTGACTGGCGTTAGGCACACTTACCAGCGCGGGCGCGACACGGTCACCGTCCTGGCTATGGACGCGCTGTGCAAGCTGTCGGCATCAAGGGTCACCAAGGTCTACGAGGAGATGACCGACGATGCGATCGTCTCGGCCGTCATGAGTGCTGGTGGCGTGGATCCTGGCGTTGTCGATGCGACCACTGAGACGCGCAAATACATCTTCCAGCGCAACGAATCGAACTTGAACTTCCTTCGTCGGCTGGCCTCGCGGAACGGCTACCAGCTCATGGTCAACGAGGGCAAGGTCGACTTCAAGAAGCCCCAGTACATGGGGGCTCCGGCTCCGGTTCCCAAAGACAAGGTGATCTCCCTCGACTACACCGTAACGACGCGGAACCTGCCGGCTGCAATGACCAACTATGGCTGGGACTACCTCGTCAAAGAGAAAGTCGTGGGTACTGCGACCTCGGGCGATATCGACACCATCGGCGGCGGTGACAACGCGGTCGAGATTACCGGTCCCATTTATGCCGGGGAAGCTTACATTTCGGATGTTTGGGTCAACGACCAGGGCGCAGCGCAAGCCATGGCGGTGGCCGAGCTGAATCGCCTGGCGCGCAACTACCTGCGTGGCCGAGCCGTTTTGCAGGGCAATGGCGCACTGTTCGCAGGCAGCAAGGTCAAGTTCGAGGGCCACCGGGAAGGCTTCAACCCCGAGGCCTACGTGGTCTCGTCGCGACACCGGGTGTTCGTCAAGGGCGGATTCACTACAGAGATCGTATTCTGCGGCAACACCAGTGCGGGTCAGGCGTCCGGCGCCGCGGCTCCCAACGCCGCATCCGAGGTGCCAGTAGCTTCTGGTGGACCCGCTGGCGCGACGGCCTCTGCCCTCGGTGACGCGGCACCGGCGACACTCGATCCGACTGCTGGCGGCGGCGACAATGGTGGTGGCTTGCTTGGCGACGTGCAGGGTTCAATCGACGACGCCACCGGTCAGGTCAACGACGCCATCGGCGAGGCGCAGGCGGCTGCCTCCGAAGCGATCGCAGGGGTTCAGGATCAGGCCAACGAGATAATCGGCGACGCTCAGGAGCAGCTCGACGGCGCGATCTCCGAGATCGAAGGCGAGTTGCACGACGCGATCGATGGCGCCCAGGAAGAACTGGGTGACGCCATCGGTGAGCTCCAGGAAGAGGCGAACAACCTGATCACCGAGGGTGAGGAGGCGCTCCAGGAGGCCATAGCAGAGGCCGAGGAAGAGCTGAACAACGCCATCGACGAGCTCGAGACCGAGATTCAGGAGACCATCAGCGAGGTCGAGGCCGAGGTCCAAGAGGTCATCGACGAGGTTGAGGCCGAGGTCCAAGAGGTCATCGACGAGGTCGAGGAAGAGGTCCAAGAGGTCATCGACGAGGTCGAGGAAGAAGTCCACGAGGCCATTGATGAGGTCGCTGAGGTCGCCCACGAGGCCGCTGATGCAGTGGGGGCCGGTGATGCCGTTCACGATGCTATCGACGACGCTTCCGACGACGCTCACGAATCCGTCGACGACGCCGCCGACGAAGCTCACGCTGCCGTAGAGGAGGCCGCCGACGAAGCGTCAGCAGCCGTTGAAGCTGCCGCGGACGCCGCTGAAGAGGCTGTCCAAGAGGCCGCTGCAGAGGCCAGTGAGGCCGTGGGTGAAGCCGCGGACGAGGCACAGGCTGCAGTCAGTGAGGCCGCGGATGAGGCCAGCGAGGCGGTCTCCGAGGCCGCTCAAGAGGCCCATGACGCCGTCGATGACGCCGCCGCCGAGGCACAAGGCGCGGTGGATGAAGCGGCCGATGCCGCCAACGAGGCGGTCAGCGAGGCCGGTGACGCCGCTCACGAGGCTGTTGGTGAGGCTGCAGACGCCGCCCACGGCGCAGTGGACGAGGCGGCCGGGGCCGCACAGGGGGCCGTAGACGAGGCCGCCGAGGCCGCGCACGAAGCTACGGATCAGGCCAGTGAGGCCGCTCACGAGGCTGCTGAAGAGGTCGCTGAGGCGGCCAACGAGGGCGTCGATGAAGCAGCCGAGGCCGCTCACGAGGCCGCTGACGCGGTGGGCGCCGGTGACGCTGCCCACGAGGCTATCGACGATGCCGCAGACGAGGCCCACGAGGCCATCGGTGGCAACGACGCGGGTGACACAGGTGACGCAGGCGCAGAAGAGGCCGCAGACGACGCCGGTGAAGAGCCGGCGGCTGGCGGCGGTGATGCCGGTGGGGACCCTGCGGACGCTGCGGACGGCGGAGATGCCGGCGCAGAGGACGCCCCCGATGATGACGCCGCAGAGGGTGGGCAACCGGGTGAGAACCTGTCGCCTCAGCAGCGAGCGGCCGTCGCTCGACGCGCCGCGGCCAGGGCTCGAATGGCCGCTCAGAATGCCCAGCGCGCCGCCGACGACGAAGACGGCGGCAGTTAGTCCGCCGACACCTCTAGTGATTAGGCCGATCTTCGGCCCGACACTTTCCCTATTGCGTCTGCTTGTGGTGCAATGCTCGCCCTGACAAACGAGGTGAGGGGTGCGCAAGGAATTCCTTGGTCGCGGGTGGAGGTTCCCATTCGGGTTTGACTCCGCTTCTGGTGGCGTGGCCCTGAGTGAGTACGAGCAGAACATCCAGGAGTGCGTCACCGTCATCCTGGGCACTAAACCGGGCGAGCGGCAGATGCTTCCCCAGTTTGGATGCCGTATTCACGAGCTTATGTTTACGCCGAACACCCGCGCCACGGCGACGCTGATCGCACGTCACGTAGAGGTGT
>CALBET010001175.1 GCA_937888665.1 uncultured Acidobacteriota bacterium | reverse complement strand
CGGTGTCCCAGTTCGGGGGGGGGGGCGGGGGGGGGGGGGGGGGGGGGGGGGTGAGGGGGTTCGGGGTATGTGGCGGCGCGGTCGGGGCGTGGACTGCGGTTCAGCTTGCTGGGCGCGGCATCGGGCAGGTCGTGCTGCTCGAGGCGAAGACACTCGGTGCGGGCGCGAGCAGTCGGGCGGCCGGCATGGTGCGGGCCCAGGGCGGTACTGAAACCGCTATCCGACTGGGCATGAGAACCCAGGATTTTTATCGCTCGACCGGCGGGCGCTTCCCGCTGGACTGCGGCTTTGTGGCGCAGGGATATCTGATGCCCTGTTTCACCGAAGCCGAGGTGGCCCAGGCACACGACCGGATCGCTCTGCAGCGGCGTCTCGGACTCGACGTCGAATGGTGGTCGAGCTCCGATATCGACGCCCGTGGCACCGGGCTGGCACCCGGGGTCACGTTGGGCGCCTCCTATGCCGCCGGCGACGGATATATCGACGCGCCGCGCAATGTGCTCGCCTATACCGCTGCGCTGACGGCCTATCGGGTCGATGTCAGGGAACGGTGCGCATTCACCGGTCTGCGCACCGTAGCGGGCCGGGTGACCGGCGTCGATACCTCAACGGGACCCATCGCCACCGAACACGTGGTGCTGACCGGCGGTCCGACCCTGGGAGAGGTGGGTGTGCTGGCCGGCGGGCGGATCCCGGCGGGCGGCGCCCGCCATCAGGTGGTGGTCACCGAACCGGTGCCGTCGGTGGATGTCAACGAACTACCGATGGTCTTCGACGTGACCTCGGGTATCTACTGGCGGCCCGGCGCGGGCGGCGGGCTGCTGTGGGGGATGAGCAATCCTGACGAGCAACCCGGCGAGGCCGTCAAATTTGACCCGGTTTACTACTCGCGGGCCCGGGAACGTATCGAGGAAATCTTCCCGGCGGTAGCGGGGTTGGGGTTGCGGCAGACCTGGTCGGCGACGATCGATTACACCTGCGATCACACCCCGATTCTGGGTCCACTGCTCACTGACGACGGCCCGGTGGGCGGCACGGTGGTGGCCAGCGCGGCGGGACACGGCATGATGTGGGGGCCGGCGGTTGCCGAGGTAGCCGCCGACCTCGTCATCGCCGAGGAGTGCACCTGGCTGGATTTGACTGACCTTGGTTTGGATCGGTTCGACGCACACGGCAACAGTCGACTCGCCCCCGATCCGATCTCGCTGCCGTTCCCGGAAAGCATTGCCCAACAAGAGAAAGCATGGATCAGTAGATGAGTGAAGCTGTTACCACCCCTGTCCTCGCCGATGCCGTCAGCGCCGAACTGGAGGACTGGGGCCCACTGGATGAGGCCACCGGTGCGCCGATGGCGACCCACGGCGTCGAACTCTGGGCACAGGGCACTGCATCCGCCGGCATCTGGCAGTGTGCGCCGGGTCCGTCGCACTGGGTGCTCGACACCAACGAGGTCATTTATCTGGTGGCCGGCCGGATGACGGTGACACCCGACGGTGGGGCATCCAAGGAGATCGGTGTGGGAGATATTGCGGTGTTCCCGCTCGGCTGGTCGGGGACCTGGGAGATCCACGAAACCGTTCGCAAGGTCTACTCGATCTTCTGATCTCTGCGAATCACCAACGCGTCTACGGCTATCGCGCCGGTGGGCGAGGCGATGACGGGATTGGCCTCGACTGCGTCGAGGGCATTGCCGAGTTCGGTTGCCAGTGCGGAGAATCCGACGACGATGTCAACGAGTGCGTCGACGTCGGCCGGGGGGTCGCCGCGCCAGCCGCCCAGTAGCTTTGCAATGCGCAGTGAACCCAGCATGTCCAGTGCGGAGTTCGCCGAAATCGGTGGGCATGCGACGGCGCGGTCGGCGAGTAATTCGATCAGGGTTCCGCCGGCCGCGACGATCACCAGTGGACCGAAATTCTCATCGCGCACCACACCGACCGACACCTCAACGCCGGGCCGTGCCATGGAATGCACGCTTACGGCCGGACCCAGTCTTTCGGTCATCGACCGGTAAGCGCCGATCAGCGCCGCATCATCGGAGATGCCAAGGATCACTCCACCGATATCGCTCTTGTGTTCGGCGCCACTAGTTTTCAACGCCACCGGATACCCGACAGCCTCCGCGATCGCCAGCACCTCATCGAGACCTCGTGCAATGCCGGAGGCGGGAACCGCAATGCCGTAATCAGCGAGGAGCGCGAACGCCTCGTGCTGATCCCAGTCGGGGGAGGCCAGCCGCGATGACCAGCGTTGCTGTCGGTCGGTGTCGATCAGCGGGGCAGCGGTATTCGTCGGCTTCGGCCAGTTGGCCAGGTGTCCAAGCGCGGCGACTCCGCTGCGGGCATTGACGAGCACCGGAACACCGCTGGCGCGCAAGCGAGTCGCGGCGTCTTGGTCGACGGCTGACTCGACCGAGGCCAACACTGCGATCGGTGCGTCTGTGTGAGTCGCCACGGCGATCACCGCATCCGGGTAAGCGGTGTCGCCGTCGAACTCTTTGACCAGGTCGACGGCCAGTGCGGTCACCGCGACTGCGGGATCGTCGACAATCGCCTCAAGACTGCTGCTGAACAGTGTCCGGGTGTCGGCACCGGTGCCCCATAGGTCCAGCGGATTGGTGGCGATCAGCCCTTCGTCGAGCAGATCGGTGATGGTGGCCAGTGTCGTGTCGCCCAGTTGGGCGAACTCGACCCCCAAGTCGTGTGCGAGATCGGCGCACAGTGCGCGTTCGGCTCCCGAATCGTGCACGGTGGCGATCCCGACCGAACCCGGCCGGCGTCGTCGGCCGGACTCGAAAAGCTCGATGGTGTCGCACAATTCGGCCATGTCGTTCACCCGGACCGCGCCGGTCTGCGCGCAGAAGGCCTGCCAGCCGATGTCCTCGCCGGCCAGCGCTCCGGAGTGGGCAGCCACCATCTCCCGGCCGCGCGGGGAGTGGCCGACCGACAGAATCACGACAGGAACGTCCTGCTCTGCTGCGCGATGCAGGGCGGCGCGCAGTCTGCCCACAGCCCTCGGTGTTTCCAGAAGCAGTGCGATCAGGGTTGTGCCGGGATCGTCGAGGGCGTAGTCGACGTAGTCGGCGGCACCGGTGACCAATTCCTGGCCGGAGGAGACCGCCAGCCGGAAGCCGAATCCGCGGTGTGCCCGCAGCAGCGTGGAGAATGCCGAACCGGAGTGGGTGATCAGTGAAACTCCACCGGCGGCGAGCGGATCGGGTTCCAGGTATCCCAGCGCCCGCAGTCCGGTCGCATTGTTGATGAACCCCATGCAGCCAGCGCCGCACAGCGCCATACCGGCACCCGCCGCCACGGCGGAGATCTCCTCCCGCAAGCCCGCGATGTGGGCGGAGCCGAATACGACTGCCCCGCGTGCGCCGGCGGCGGCCGCGGCTTCGAGTTCGTCGCGCAACGCCGCGTCGGGTACACCCAGCAGTACCAGATCAACCGGTTCATCGAGGACGGCCAGCGACGGCGCGCAGGCGATCCCGTTGATGTGTTCGTAGCGGGGATTCACCAAGTGCATCTGCGCGGAACTGCGCATGCCCTCGATGATCATTCGCGCACCGAAGCTGTCGGGCCGGGAACTGGCTCCGACGAGCGCCACCGATTGGGCGCCGAGCATGGCGTCCACTGCGGCGCTGCGCAGTCGGCCCCCGGGGACCGTCCCGGTCAGGAGCGCCCGCCCAGTGCTGCGAGGACCTTGCGCTTGCCACGCTTCTTGTCGGCCAGCGCGGCACGGGCCGCCTGCCAGCCCGGAATGCCGCATACGCCACCGCCGGCGTGGGTGGCCGAACTCCCGTTGTACAGGCCCGCGATCGGTGTGCGGTAGTCGGCGAAGCCGGGCGCTGGCCGCATGTGGAACAGCTGCTCCAGCGACAGCTCGCCGTGGAAGATATTGCCACCGATGAGCCCGTACTCCACTTCCATCTGGTGCGGACCCACGATGTCGCGATGCAGAATCGACCCCTTGAAGCCCGGGGCCACCTCGTCGTAGAGATCGATAAGACGGTCGGCGTAGGCCTCGAGTTCCTCGGTGTGCGGTTCGCTGGCCCACTCGGCCGGGACCCACTGGGTGAACAGCGACATGATGTGGGTGCCATCGGGATTGAGCGTCTTGTCCAGCGTGGTGGGGATGACGCTGTCGCTGAATGGTGCCAACGCTGGCCTTCCGCCGCGAGCGTCCTGGAAGGCCGCCTCGATGAACTCCATGGTGGGGGCCATCTCGACCGAACCGGTATGGTGCTCGGCCTGCCCGCGACTCGGGTTCGCCGTGAAGTTGGGCAACTCAGCCAGGGCCAGGTTGATCTTCACCACGCCGCTGCGGGTCTTCCAGTGCTCGATGTCATTGACGAAGTCGTCGGGCAATTCGTGGCGGGGAATCTGATCCAGGAACGCGGTACGGGGGTGCAGCGTGGTCACCACCAGCGGGGCGTGGATCTCGTCGCCGTTCTCGAGTGCCACACCCTGAACCCGGCCGTTGCGCACCAAGACTTTCGATACTCGAGCCTTGGTGCGGATC
>CALBET010001174.1 GCA_937888665.1 uncultured Acidobacteriota bacterium | reverse complement strand
CGTGATCTTCGAGATAGAGCATCGTGTCCTCGAAGGACTGGTCGTCATACAGGTCGTTGCCTTCGAAAAAGAACCAGGCCACGAGTCGCGGGCGTAGCGGCAGCGCGTATCGACGCAGGACCTCCAGCTCCTGGAGCGTGCCGTACCCGGAGACGGCGAGATTGGCGACCGGCCGGTGCAGGCGCTGCTCGAGCACCGTCGCCGCGGTCTGATCGTCGGAGACATACCAGCCCTCGACATACGAATCGCCGATGAGCACCGCGTCCGCTCGGGATCGGTCGGTCGTGTTCCGGAACCCCAAGCTGTCGGTCGTGAACGTGATCTGTTTGCGCGGAGCCAGGGTCACGTTCCACGAACTGGCGAGGTCGCTTCGCACCAGTCCCGTCCAGGAGGCGCGTGACGGTCGACGAAAAGACAGCGCGGCGTCGGCGACGAACGCGTCGGTGAGGGCGGTTGCCTCCAGGATGCCGGCATAGCTGACCAGACCGATCGCGGCCGGCAGCTCCAGCAGTGCGACCAGCAGGACGAGGGTCAGCGTGGTGCCGATCGCCTGGAGTTGGGTCCGGCGCGGCACGGTCCAGGCAGAGGCCCAGCCCGATGAGGCAGACGACGAAGTCGACGACCAGCCCGACACCCCGAACCAGCACGCCACGTAGGTGAGCGCCAGCCCGCCGGTGAACAGGCGCTCCGTCCAGGCGTCTGTCTGAGGCCCGGTCCCTCGCGACAGGAGGCCGACCCCGCACCACCAGGCCACCACGAGGCATCCACTGAGGGCGGCGCGGCGGAGGGACCTGGGTTCGATGCGCATAGACGGGCGACGGTTTAGCATAAGCGTATGTCGTCGGCCCCGCTGTCGGCGAACGCCGGCCGGGCCGGGGACCCTACGGCCGCGCCTTTCCAAGTAGGTGATGGCGCGCGACTTCTGGCGATAAGGGTTCGAATTTCAACTACTGACCATCTTCAGGTCGTCCGCAGCAGTCCCCACCGGTCGCCAGGATTCTACCGGTGTCGTGGCGACCTGGTGGAGACGGAGACGGCCGGTGCGTTGCCCCGCATTGCACATCAACTCGGAATGGTGCTCGGCGCGTGCCCTCATCACGTGTTCCGAAGTCCTCCACGTGCAGGAACGGGCCGGTTGCGGTTGTCGGCTGGAACCAATCCCGATTGCGGGATAGGCTGTGAGCATGCGACCGCCGATTCTCAATCGCCAGCAAGCCATCGAACGCCTCACTGAGTGTGAGGCGGAGATCCGCGCCTTGGGCGTGGCCCGGCTCGCCTTGTTCGGGTCGGTCCTGCGTGGGCAGGCGCATGCGCAGAGCGACGTAGACCTCCTCGTTCAGTTCACGCCAGGGGCGAAGACGTACGCGCGTTTCTTTGCGCTCTCCGAACTGCTTGAGGCGCACCTGGGCCGGCCCGTGGAACTCGTGACGACAGAGGCACTCTCCCCGTTGCTCGGCCCGCGGATCTTGGCAGAAGCGCAAGATGTCCTTCGAGCCGCGTGATTACTTGCGTCACATTCTGGTCGAAGCCGACTACCTGATCGGTCGGAGTTCGGGCTTGTCCTTTGAGGAGTTCGTCGCCGACGATACCCTGCGCCGCGCGTTTGTTCGCAGTCTTGAAATCATCGGTGAAGCAGCGAAGAAGGTACCGGAAGAGTTTCGGGCGTTGCGTCCAGCAGTTGAGTGGCGAGCCATGGCAGGCATGCGAGACCGGCTGATCCACGGCTACTTCGGCGTCGACTTCGAGTTGGTTTGGGATGTCGTGCAGAAACGGGTCCCCGAATTGCGAGACCAGCTGGCCCTCATACTTGAGCAACCGGAAAGATAGGAATCACTCTGGCTGATAGGCGGTATTAGGGGGGACGGACGTTGACCAGAGATTGGCGAGCACGTAGTAGATGGGCCGCCGGATCCGGGCGGCGCACAACTTGTGGTCGACAGAGGTGGACCCCATCGGCTGGACAGCGGATCGACGCCGCTAAGTGGAATCTTCTGCGTTACATGCCCATGAGGGAAGAGGAGCAGGAGATGACGAAGAGGAAACGACGGAATCATTCACCGGCCTCCAAAGCGAAGGTGGCGTTGGCGGCCGTCCGGGGCGAGCGTCCCCTCGCCGATCTCGCCCAGTAGTTCGATGTGCACCCGAATCAAATCCAGGACTGGAAGAAGAAGCTGCTGGTGGAGGCCGAGCATGTGTTCGGCGCCGGGGTTCGAACACTGGGAACATGTTATGGCTCACAGAAGCAGCGCTGCACTCGTTGTGCTCGGTCTCGTCGCCGGGGTGACGCTGATCGCGCAGACTGGACCGACCCACGTCGACATCACCTGGATGTCGATGGCCAACCTGCACTACCAGATTGGCGATGTCGGTATCGTGACGGACGGCTATATCAGCCGTATTCCGCAAGACGCCTTCTTCGGCGGGCCCAGTGGGTTGGCCAGCACCCGGGAGACGTTTCGTCCAGATGTCAATGCTGTCAGCAACGTGCTGGTGGCGCTGGGCGGGCCTCCCCGCGTGACGCTCCTGCTGACCGGACACAGCCACTGGGATCACTCCTTCGACACGGCCACGTGGTCCGGCCTGACCGGGGCCCCCATTATCGGGTCGCGCACGACCTGCTTCCAGGTGCAGGCTGAGGATATCCCCGCCGACCGCTGCACCGTCGTGGAAGGGGCCGAGGCCATCACGTTGAGTCCAGGCGTCACGATGTATGTCGTGCGCTGGAACCACAGCGGTGATCCTGACACCAACCCGGAGCAACACAATCCGGTGGAGTTGAGCGGGGTGCCGACGCGGGCCCCGGAGGTCCGAGGGCTTCGGGCTGGGGTCGCCGAAGATTTCCCGAACGGTGGCGGGAGCCGCGGCTTCCTGTTCGTGGTGGAGAGCCCAGAGGGTCGGTTCAGCTGGTTTCAGCAAAGCTCGGCCAGCGCCGTAGACCTGGATGTGCCCATCGTGGTGGACGGCGTCGATCACGGGGCGCCCATCGACAATCTTCGGGCGGCGCTCCAGCAGGCCGGTCTCGACCGGGTAGACCTGTGGATCGGCACCGGTGGATTAGGGGTTGCCCAGCTCGTGGTGCCCGTCATCAGACCGAAGGCTTACTTGCCGATTCACTGGGACGGTTTGTGGGACCCGTTCGAAGACGGACTGGCGCGGCCGTTCGCCGGTGGTGCGCTCGAGGCGTATTTTCGGGAGACGGCGATAGAACTGCTCGCGCCTGGGCAGTTCATGGATCAGTGGCGCCTGAACGCGACCGGGATCCAGCCGCGGAACAACGACACCGTGCAGCAGGCCCTCGGGTTCGACGTCTCGCGGTGAGAGAGCCCTCGCTGCTTGGGGGGCTTGGCCGCCCAGCCTCCGCGGGCTACCGCGTGCCTTCGACCGCCTGCGTGTTCAACTTGCGCGCGCCGGCCATGATGCCGGTCATTCCATAGTTGCCTTCGTGGCAGGCATACTCGAACAACGGTCCGTCCGTCCGGCGGAACGGGATGACCGCGGTCCAGGGACGCGTGTAGTTGTTGGGATCCTCGATGGTGAACTCATACATCACGGTGTCGGGATCGACCCGAGTGAATCGCTCGACGAGTACGGTGTCCTTCGACGAGCCGCTGAAATTCGTGGCGCGGGCGAACTGCTTCGTTTCGACGACGAGCGTGTTCCCGTCGTACCGGCCGCGTGAATCGCCGGACCACTGACGGATGTCGCCGTGTGCCCGGTCGGTCACCGGGATGACCCGCGTGTTGTGGATGTGCTCGTTGACGATGGTGACGACGCCGGGGGCCTGCAGGATCAACGTGTTGTTGTTGTAGGAACCGGGACGCATGGGCGGACCAGCGTTGGAGCCCATCAGGCACCGGTCGGTCAGGCTGCGGTCGGTGTAGTCGTCGGCGAACCCGTTGCGCAGATTCAGACGGTCGATCGCGCTGGACGCCCGAAAGTCTTCGGTGTACGGAATCCGGCCGTTCGGCGGGTCGACCACGAGGGACGTGCGTTTGTCGCTGGTGAGTTCGATGCCGCGCTCATACCAGAACTCGTTGTACGACAACACGCCGCCCTCGGCGCGTGACTGATATCCCGCGCTCGGGGCGCCGGATTCCGGGTCGAAGAGGTCGCGATTCAATCGCGTGCGCTCGGTGGCTTCGTACTGTGCGGCCTCTTCGGCGCTCAGCGCTTCCTTGTCCCCCAGGCGCTCAGGACGCTCCAATGGCGTGAGGGTGCGGAAGGTGAAGATTCCGGAGATATCCGGATACCCCTCGGCGGTGCGCATCTGCGCCGGGGCGTCTCCGGACTGGGCAACCGCGGCCGCTGGCATGACGGCGAGCGCGGTGGCAATCGCGACGGCCGCCGTCAGATATCGAGTGGTCATCTGTGGTCTCCGATGGTTTCCAGGTTTCCGGACGGAATCACGCATGCTCGCGGCCGGTCCAGATCACCAGCACCCGAGCGTCGTCGTTCGTAGTGGGTCAGCGTTCTCACCGCCAATCCTACCGCTCGGGGGGCCGCGATTCAATCCTAGTCGCGATTGTGAGGCTGCGGCTGAGCACGCTGGCGCGCCTGTCCGGCGGTCGGTGCGCGGACATCGGCGCGCGGACATCGGCGCGCGCGTGAGTGCGGTACCATGGGGTCTTCGCGTGCGGTTCCACGATACAAGGAGAGTTCTTGTCTAGAAACGGAATTCCAGGGCGGCCCGGGTGGCTGCTGACGATTGCGGCGGCGAGCGGGCTGGTGCTCACGGTGATCGTCGGACCGGCCCTGCAGGCGCAGGAACCGACCGAGGCGAACATTGCCTCCGGCCGGCGTCTGTATCACCAGAAGGCGGACTGCCAGGCCTGCCACGGCTGGTCAGGGAACGGCGACAAGCTCGATAGCCAGGCGCCTGACGGCGCCAACCTGCGCGTGAGTACCCTCGACCGCGAGCAGCTGATCTTCGTCATCAAGTGCGGATTGCCGGGTCGGGAGATGCCGGCGTTCGACCGGATGTCCTACAAAGACGACCGGTGTCTGGGGCGGACCCAGGCGGACCTGGACCGGATGGGGCTGGAACTGCCCGACGCCGGTGTCTCGCTGCAGAACCGCGAGATCGAGCGCCTGGCCGACTTCCTGATGACCAAGGTGATCGGGAAGGGCGAGATGGACCGTGCGACGTGTATCGATTTCTGGGGTGAAGAGGTCGACGTCTGCGGAGAGTTCCAACCCTGACACCCGGTGTGGCGCAGGTCTAGCGCCCGCCCGGTGTGGCCCGCCCGTTGTGGCGCAGGCCTTCAGGCCTGCGATCGCACGGCTAAAGCCGTGCGCCACCA
>CALBET010001173.1 GCA_937888665.1 uncultured Acidobacteriota bacterium | reverse complement strand
CTTGAGCAATGAACGCGACCGACGGGATGGCGTGCGCCACGCCGGAGTGCGCCAACCGTGGAAGACCAGGCCTCAACATCGTGGGTTTCGGCTCGTTCGCGACGAAGTCCGGTCGCCGGCGCCGGTACCGCTGCACCGTGTGCAGGGGTACGCTCAGCACGAATACGGGGACGGCGTACAGCGGGCTTCGCTGCACGCGACGGGAGTTCGATCAAGTAGCAGGATTGCGCGTCGAGGGCGTGAGTATCTCCGCGACGGCCCGCGTCACGGGCCATTCCCGCAACACCGTCGCGCGCTGGCTCGAACGAGCCTCGACGGCCGCGAGCCGCTTCAATGACCTGATGTTGCACGATTTCGACCTCATTGAGCTGCAGGCTGATGAGGTCTGCACGTTCGTTGGCAACAAGAACACGACCGTCTGGCTGTTTGCGACCATCGAGGTCTCCTCCCGCCTGTGGGCCAGCAGCATCCTGGGCCGCCGCGCCGATCGAAACGCCAGGGGCGTCATCGAAGACGTCGTCTGCCGGGGGCGAGTCGTTGGATGTCCCCTGATCGCCACCGATGGCTTCGAATACTACGTCGGCGCGGTGAGGGACCTCGTTGGGTCAACGTGCGTCTATGGTCAAGTGCTCAAGACGCGGCGGAACAATCGTGTCGTCCGGGTCGAGCGCCGCGTGAAGATCGGCCCGGCCGACCGCCTGAAGGCCGCGCTCTTGGAGTCCGAGGACTCAGAGACCTTGAACACATCCTTCATCGAGCGCCTCAACTTGACGATTCGGCAAGCGTCAGCCTACTTGCGCCGGCGCTCGCCCTGCCACGCCCGTGGCGCAGACCAGCTCCGTAGCCACGTCGAGCTCGTCCGTTGCCACTAGTCCGACCGCACCGGGCGTTGCGGTTCGGGGGCGAAACCCGGACGCCAGCCATGCAAGCCGGTCTGGCGAGCGCGCGTTTGGCCCTGAGCGACATCTTCGCGGCGTGCGGTGTCACGCTCCGTGTGTTTGTCACGGCCGTGGCGTTCCCGTTACCAACCAGTCGAGCCGAACCCCCGACGTCCTGGTGCCCGCACGAGCTACGAACAGCAGCCTGATCAACAGCGAGTGGCGCAAGCACCCACCAGCGAGTCGACCCGGCGTCGTCCCAGTCTGCTAGATCGGACAGGTAGGATTCACCGGAATGACGGCTCGTATCTCGACGGCAAGCAGGTCCGCCACGTCCCCCGATTGGGGAAACGGAATGCGCGGCGCGGCCACGCTGCTACCACCGAGCCAGAGCCTGGTGCGCGTGCCGATGCGACGGCCGGCGCCGACGCGCCCCGCCGGGTCTGTCTCGCCGCGCATGACACCGATGAGGTCGACCTCCTGGCCGCTGTAATCACGTAGTTCGTCGAGCAACTCGCGGTCGCCGACGACGCGGAAGCGGGCACCGACCGTCGTGACCAGATGTGAGGTCTGGGGTAACGATTGGTCGGTCGCGGTCAACCGAATGCCGTCGACACAGCCCCGGATGACGACCGTGCGCTGATTATCACTAGGCGTGTCAGTGTCGACGCTGGAGGGCTGCGCGGTGGCCGAGCCGGCACCGATCAGCAGGCACAGAACGCCGAAGCTGAGTCGCCTTATTAACATTGGACCCGCTCTCCTATACAGACGGCAAACCCTGGCGTGTCCACTCTGTGACACTTCAGACCGGTGGGTCAAATAAATCACCACTTTCAGCGTACCGGACATGTAGCCCGAACACCCCGATGGTGCGAATAATGAGCCGACCGCCGATGCGGCCTATTATTCGCACCATACGCGGTGGCGACCAAGCTCGCGCTCGCGTGGTCGCCGCAGCAGGTCGCCGGCTGGCTGCGTCAGGCGTATCCTGACGATCCGGTGATGCACGTGTCGCACGAAACGATCTATCTCAGCCTGTGCTCCGGGCGACGAGCACATCGGACTATTTGCGAATTCTTACCAATTCGCCACCCACAGGCCACCGGAACCGCGCGACGGCCGCTGTCCCACGCACGGAAGGTCTCAACCGGGACGCCGAGCAGTGCGGCGCACTCCGGCTGCGACAGACCGATGCATTGGCGCAGTTCGCGCATCTCGCCCATAGGCTCGCGTCAGAACCATGCCATCGCCCCTGGAGGTCGTCAAGCGGTCCTCGGCATGTGTGGCCGATGACCATCGACGATTTCCGCCGCTGATTCGGCGGACCGAGTCAGCGACGGTCCATCGATGCCGCAAAAAGCCGCTGAAAACCGCAGGAACGCGGAATCTGCGAGGTGAGGCGAAGAGAAGGCGGACCGGTCACTTTTTTCGCTTCGTCTTCGCCCCTGTAATTTGAGCGTCGGCCGCAGCGCCTAGAAACCCCCTGTTTCTAGGGAAAAATGGTACGCCCGGCAGGGCTCGAACCTGCGACCCTCGGCTTAGAAGGCCGATGCTCTATCCACCTGAGCTACGGGCGCGTATCGGCGGGTCCTGCCCATCATCTTCTCACAGACGTACCTCCCCTACCCTCCGGCGCGATCCGCGGACCGGCCGGCCGCGAAACATCGTCATCTTGACTCACGTCGGACCCGGAGGTACCCTCCCGCTCGTAATCCAGAAACCATCCATCCGCATGGCGATCACGCGATGCTCACCGCGATCAGAGGGGAAGCACATGGCCCGCACCATCTTGAATGTCGGTTGCCTCATCGTCCTGCTGGGCACGATTGCGCATACACAACAGACGGCCGATCCGGCGTCCGCGATGACCACAGCCGCCATCCATTTCCTCGACTCGCTCACCGACGAGCAGGCGCAGGCCGCGCGGTTCCCCTTTGACGGCGAAGACCGGTTCGACTGGCATTTCATCCCTCGCGAGCGCAAGGGCGTGCCGCTGAAGGCGATGACAATGGCGCAGCGCTCGGCCGCATTGGACCTGTTGCGGACCGCATTAAGCGAGGATGGGTTCACCAAGGCCGAGTCAATCCGACAGCTGGAACAGATTCTGTTCGCACTGGAGGGCCGCGACATCCGCGACCCGGATATGTATTTCTTCATGGTGTTCGGTGAGCCTGGCCCTGGGAGCACCTGGGGCTGGCGCTATGAGGGACACCATCTGTCGCAGAACTGGACCATCGTCAACGGCAATGCCGTCGCCGCGAGCCCGCAGTTCTTTGGGACCAACCCGGCCGAAGTGCGTACCGGCCCAAAGAAGGGGCAACGTGTGCTGGGCAGTGAAGAGGATCAGGCGCGCGCGCTGCTCGCGTCGCTGACTATGACCCAGAAGGCCAGCGCGATGTTGTCGGATGAGGCGCCGCGGGACGTGCTCACCAGCAACGAGCGTGAGGTGGCGATGCTGGA
>CALBET010001172.1 GCA_937888665.1 uncultured Acidobacteriota bacterium | reverse complement strand
GTATCCCTATTTCACGGCGAGCATCGGCTCGCTGGTCGGGGTTGGGCTGCTCGTCGCCCTGGCGCTCTGGTATGCGATCCGGCTTGGGTGGTAGCGCTGCGGCCCTACACCCGCAGCTCACTTGGCTTGATGCTGTGGCGCAGGCCTTCAGGCCTGCGAGGCAAGGCTAAAGCCTTGCCCCACGGGTGTCGCAACGGAGACAGGTGTCGACACAACCGAGCTGGGGTCTAGCGGGACCCGGCTCGTCGTTCGACGACCCGCTCGGCGCCCATGACACCCTGGACGGCGTGGTTGCCCTCGTGGCAGGCGTATTCGTAAATGATGTAGTCGGGGCGGCGGGTAAACGGCACCTCGACCGTCCAGGGCGCGGTGTAGACGTCCGGGTCTTCGACCGTGGCCTGCCAGGTGATGGTGTCCTCGTCGATCCGTCTGAACCGCTCGACCACCCGGAGCGCCTCACCTTGCGGCACGGCATGCATCCGGCCGGCCGAGGCGTTGGATGAGATCCACCCCTTTGGGTCGAGGTTCGTCGTTTCGACCACCAGCGTGTCACCCTCCCAATGACCACGCGAATCGCCCATCCAGCCCAGGATCTGCCCGGGCGCATGCCGCGCGCCATCGAGCGGAATGATCCGCACGTGCATCATCTCGGCCCGGATCACCACGAACCCGGGGATCTGGAGAATCTGGTAGCCGTTGTTGTACGCCTGCGGGAACATCGTGCCCGGCACCCCACGCGTGATGCACCGGCTGTAGAGGCTCATGTTCTCGACCGTGTCGGTGCGATGCTCGACCAGATAGTCGCGGCGCGCCTCAGCCTCGGGGCGAAGCGGCACGCGGCCATCAGGCGGGTCGATCACCAGGGAGCTCCGCCGGCTCCCGACGATTTGATACCGGGACCCGAACCAGAATGGATTCACCGACCCAACATTGCCTCCGACGGGCAGCGGTTCGGTGCGCGGCATGCTCGGGGCATCGGCCTGGTCGAGCCGCTCGAGGGCCCCACGTTCGGCGGCCACCGCCTCTTCTTCGGTGATGAACGCCGCCTGGCCGGGACGCCGCTCGAACGGCGTGATCGTCGTGTTGTTCCAGAGCCCCTGGAGGTCCGGCTGACCGTCAATTGTCCGGGGCGCGACCCAGGTGTCGACCACCGGCGCCGACTGCGCCGCCGCGACCGAGCCGCACAGTAGCGGGAGGGCCACGGCTGCCATGCCAAGGATGAGTCGCGTCGTGGTGTGTCGGTTCATGCGCATCTCGGAGACGCGGCGGCGCCTACTGGCACGTAAAGTTCCCCTGCACCCAGTTGGCGCGGTCGTCGGCGCCACCGGCCGGGCCGGTATAGACCGCGCGCTGCGGGACGGCGCACACAGGGCGTTCGTTGTCGACCACGCCATCGGTCAGATGGGTGGCGATGAGGGCGTCTGGCGCCACACCCCGCTCCACCCAGTCGACGAGTGGACGTAGCCGGTCCCACGTATCCGGACCGTTCCCGCCCCGGCAGTGCCCCATCCCCAGCACCATGAACAGTCGGGCCCGCGCGCGGCCGGCCGACATGTCGCCGCCGAAGGTCGTCTTGACGACCTCGTGGTAGTACGCCAGCGTCGGCTGCGGCGCGACCAACCCGTCCGCCCAGCCGTGGTACAGCAGCAGCTTGCCGTCGTTGTCGACCAGGAACCGCGACAGGTCAGAGTCGGTCGCGTCGGTAATCCGGCTCATGACGTCGCCCTTCCCCGCGGTCACGTCGTTGATGTCGAAGTTCCACCAGGCCCACTCGGGCGGAATAGCGGCCGGGTCGACCGGGCTGGACGGATCGAGCATATTCGCCGGCGCAACGCCAGGGTCCTCGTCATAGAACAGGTAGTTCAGGTGGTCTCCGCCCAACCCGACGGCGCCCGGAGAAAACCGGTTGCCGGGATGAGGAATGAACAGCCCCGACCATTGCGCCTCTGACCCGATCGGCTTGCCCGAGTAAATCGGACGACCAGCAGAATCGCGGGGACCCGCGTGAAAGTCGCGCACCGTCTGTATCTGCGCCGTCGTGAAGCACTCGTCGGCATTCTTGTCACCGGCGCACCGCATCGCGGCCAGATCTCGTCCGGGCTCGAAGTCGCAGCGCGCCGGGTCGTCGATCACGCCATCCGCGATGCCGTCATGCCGGTCACAGACCGCGAGCACAGCATCCGCCAGCATCTCCATCTTGCGCAGACTGTCGAACCGCCCGTCGCCATCGGTATCGAACGCCAACGCGCCCGCGAAGTCGTCGCGGAACATCCGCTGGAGCAGCCAGACCCGCACCGCATTCATCGCCTGGTAGTGGTTCGCCGGCGCGCCGGCGACGATGCCATCAAAATCGTCGGGATACCGCTGGGCTTCCATCAAGCCCTGTCGCCCACCGGTGGAGCACCCTTCGAAATAGGCGTAGTCCGGCGACCGATCGTAGTAGCCGCCCACCAGGGTCTTCGCGGCCACGGTCGTCAGATGCACCGCACGGTAGCCGAAGTCGATCTCGGCCTGCCGATTCTCGTAGGCGAACGACGACCCCGGTTCGGCCCCGCTATCGTGACCGGTATTACTGTTGGCCACCGCGTATCCTTCGCCGACGCGGTGGTCCGCAAAATCGAGGTCCCCGTCCTTTCCCCCATCGCCCCATGTGATAAACCGTCCGTTCCACCGAGCGGGAAGCGGCAACTGGACGTGAAACTGGATCGCCGGCGGCAAGATACCCTTGACGTAACAGTAGGTCGTGCCGTCTTGGGTGCTGGCGATCCCCGCATAGGTGATCGTGAGATTGCGGGTCTGCCCCAGCGCCTCGCAACTCGCGCGCTCTGACGCGGTGGCTGACGAGGTCTGCGCCGCGGGCTCTCCGGATTGGCCCCACACCATGAGTCCGAACAGCAGAAACGCGATGACTGTTTGACGCATCCTCTACATCTCCCGCTCACGGCTCAACGGACAGGCATCACGCAAGCAGGCCGATCATACCTCTCGTCCTGTGCCTGAACATTGCAGGTAGAATGTCTTGCGGTCTCGCGCAGACCGCACCCCACCCCCAATCGGGCGTCCGGTCGACTGTGGGGATTCCTGACAGACGCATCACCAACGAGGAATGTTGTCCATGAACTATTACGGAGCCACACAGCTGGCCGCCAGCTTTCGCACGGTCCGCCAGAACACGATTCAAATTGCCGAGGAGATTCCTGCAGACCAGTACGGCTTCACCCCGGCGGAGGGCACCCGGAGCATCAGCGGAACCCTGGTGCACATTGCCGTCTCCCCGCAATTTCAACTGTCGCTCCACGCGGGTGAGGCCCGCTCGAACTTCGAGGGCCTGGACTTCA
>CALBET010001171.1 GCA_937888665.1 uncultured Acidobacteriota bacterium | reverse complement strand
AACCGCCCGGGCGCTCGCCACGCTGGGCGCGGAGGCGCACGTGGTCCTGGCCGGCGACGACGGTCGCGCCACCGTGGACATTTGGTCAGGTCGAGCGGTGCTGGCTCATGACGACGGGTACATGAGCTTCGATGAGGGGACCCAGGTCACCACCGGATCGCAGCTCCTCGAGGCTGACGGCACCACGGCGCACTTCGGCGCGGACGAGACGGCACTCGAACGATTGGAGCTGCGCGGGCATGCCCGTATTCACACGCCCGCACCGGACCCGGGGGCGCTACGCGAGATGCTGGCCCGAGAGATGACGCTCAAGTTCGAGGAGACGGCGCGGGTGCTGGAGCGGGCCACACTCTCGGGCGGAACGGCAATCGAGCTCGCGGGCGTGGATGGCAAAACGGGCGCCCGCATTCGCGCGGCCGCAATGGATGTCACGATGTCGGCGGACGGGGATGACGTGGCGGCGCTCACTGCTCGCGACGGCGTCACGCTCGCGCTCCCGAATACCGCCGACGGCGCCAGCCAGGAAATACGTGCCGGGGCCTTTGCCAGCCACGGCACACCAGAGGTTGGATTGAATACCGTGGAATTCACCGACCAGGTGGAATACCGGGAGCACCGCGCCGCGACGAGAACCGGCACCGCCGTCAACCGCGTGATTCGGGCCGAACGGTTGGAGGCGGGTGTCACGCCTGGGCTCAGCGGGCTGCTGACCGCCCAGTTTCTGGGCAACGTCCGGTTCGAGGAGGACGACCGCACGGCCACCGCCGATGACGTTGTCTACGACGTCGCCGCCGGGCTCATCACGCTCAACACGGTGGGGGAGACGGGACGTCGTCCGACGGCCACTGCCCACGGCAGCCGGATCGAAGCGTCAACCGTCACCCTGTCACTCGATGGCTCAGTCATCGAAGCCACGGGCGACGTGCGAAGCGAACTCACACCGGTGGCGAAACCGAGTGACGGGTCGCTCGGGTCTACCATGCCGGCACTCCTCGATGCGACGCAACAGACGTTCGCGACCGCGGGGGCCCTCCACTACGATCCAGACGTCGGGCAAGCCGCCTATACCGGAGGCGCGCGTCTGTGGCAGGGGGCAACCAGCTTCGCGGGCAGCACGGTGTCGCTCGACGATCAGACTGGGGGGCTGTCGGCAACCGGCACCGTGACCACCACGATCCAGCTCGTCCGGGTAGACGAGACCACGGGCGAGTCGGTCGTGTCGCTGACGCGCGTCGCCGCGAATTCGTTTCTGTATGACGACGCGGCCCGACAGGCGACCTACAACGAAAAGGCGGTATTGCTGTCGAACGCCGGGGACATGAAGGCCGACCGCATCGATGTGTTCTTACAGGCGGACGGCCGAACTCTGGACCGACTGGAGGCGACAGGTGACGTCAAGCTCCGTCTCGACGGGCGCTGGGCCACCGGTGACCTCCTGGTCTATGACGAGGCAACTGGCCGCTACGACATGGAGGGTGGGCCGGTCCGGATCGTCGAGGCGGTCGAACCCGTGTCCCCGTCCGCGGGGGCCCTGCCACCGCGCCCAGGGACACCCCCACCCGCGCCGTCCTGCACTACGATGCAGGGGCGCAAGCTGACGTTCTATCGATCACAGGACACCATCACCGTCGATGGCCGACAAGTGCTCCGCACGGAGTCGAAGAGCGGCACCTGCGCCCCGCTCGCCTTCTAGCGGCCGTCTTCTCCAGGCGCTCCATCAGCCCACCGATTCTCATTGCGCATGGCTACGCTGCGGACGCACAACCTCACCAAGTCGTATGGCGGTCGCACGGTGGTGCGAGACGTCAGTCTGCAGGTG
>CALBET010001170.1 GCA_937888665.1 uncultured Acidobacteriota bacterium | reverse complement strand
GCTACTTGCCCGAGAGCGGACCGCTGTATCCGGACATGACCCCGCTCGAGCTCCTGCAGTTCTTCGGCGAAGCGCGTGAGCTGCCGGCTCCGCTCTTGAAACGCCGGATCGAGGAGGTGGTCGAGATCTGCGCGTTGGAGTTGGTGCTTGAGAAGCCGATCGGCAAACTGTCCAAGGGGTACAAGCAGCGTGTCGGGTTGTCCCAGGCGTTGCTGCATGACCCGGCCGTGCTGATCATGGACGAGCCGACGGCCGGGCTCGATCCGAACCAGATCAAGCAGTTTCGCGACAACATCCAGCGCCTGGGTCGCACCAAGACGTTGCTCATCTCAACCCACATTCTGCAAGAGGTCGAGGCGGTGGCGGAGCGGGTGCTGCTGATCAACAACGGGCGGCTCGTGTTCGACGGACCGCGCACCGAGCTTGAAGAAAACGGCTCGCTTGAGGAGCCCTTCTACCGACTGACCCGAGAGGCGCCGCCGGTCGGTGCCAGCGAGACACCGTCATCGGCCGTTTGACGGGACGAGGCACCACATCATGGGGAGCAGGGTCAATTTCGCAATCGTACGGGCGCTGGCCAAGCGCGACCTGCGGCTGTATTTCAGCAGCCCGGCCGGCTATGTGTTCATCACGTTGTTCATCTTTTTGAGCGCGGCCGCGGCCTTCTGGCAGGACCGGTTCTTTCTCGACAACCTGGCCAATCTCGACCAGCTCAACGGGGTGTTCCCGTTCCTCCTGCTGATGTTCATCCCGGCCCTGACCATGTCCGTGTGGTCCGAGGAGCGCCGCCTGGGTACGGCCGAACTGTTGTTCACGCTGCCCGCGACCGATTTCGAGTTGGTGCTGGGCAAGTACGCCGCCACCCTCGGCATCTACACCGCGTCGCTCGTGCTGTCGCTGAGTCACGTCCTCGTGCTGTTCTTTCTCGGCAGTCCGGACCTGGGATTGATGTTCGGCAACTACCTCGGCTTCTGGCTGGTCGGTGCGGCGTTGATCCCGGTGGGCATGCTGGCGTCGCTGTTGACGGTCAACATGACCGTGGCGTTCATTCTGGGTGCCGTGTTCTGCGTGGCCATCATCTTCGTCGATTCCATCCTCGGCTCCTTGAGCGTGGACGCGGGCCGCGCCACAGAGGCGCTCAGTGTGTTCGCCCCGTTCTGGGACTTTTCCAAAGGCGTGCTGACGCTGTCCGGCCTGCTCGCCTTTGTGTCGGTGGCCGGCTTCTTTCTCTATCTGAACACGCTGGTTGCCAGCCGCCGCCATTGGCCTCGCGAGGCGGATGGGTTGCCGATGTGGTCGCATCACGCCGTTCGCGCGGTGGCGTTGGTTGTGGCCTTGGTGGCCGCCAATGCAGTGGCGGGGCGCGCAACCGTCCGGCTCGACGTGACTGGCGAGCGGTTGTCGTCGGTCAGTGCTGAAACCCGCCGCCTGCTGGCCGAGCTGCCGGACGACCGGCCGGTGTTTATCCAGGCGTTTCTGAGCCCGAACGTTCCCGAGCCGTTCGTCCAAGCCCGGTCGAACCTGATCGGTATTCTCGAAGAGATCGACGCGCTGAGCGGCGGCAAGGTCCAGGTGTTGATTGAAGACACCGAGCCGTTCACCGATGCGGCCATCAATGCGCGTGAGAAGTTCGGCATCCGGCCGCGGGCCATGCGCGACGTCGCGGCGGGGCGGGCCGAGATCAACGAGGTGTTCCTGGGCGTGGCGTTCACCGCCGGCGCCGCGCAGCAGGTGATTCCGTTCTTCGACCGGGGCTTGCCGACCGAATACGAAATCATGCGGACCATTCGCGTCGTGTCCGGCACCGAGCGCAAGCGCGTCGGAGTGGTCGACACGATGGTGAAGATCTTCGGCGGCCAGAACCTGACGAGCGAGCAGCAGATGCCGCGCTGGTCGGTGGTCAACGAGTTGCAGAAGCAATACGAGGTGGTCGAGGTCAACGCCGAGTTCCCGATTCCGGCAGACATCGACGCGTTGGTCGTCGCGTTGCCGTCATCGATGCAAACCGACCAGATGATCAACGTCGCCACCTACATCCGGCAAGGCAAGCCGGCGATGATTCTGGTCGACCCGCTGCCGGCGGTGAACCCGACGCTCTCGCCAACCGAATGGGTGGGCGATGGAAACCCCATGACCTACCCCCCGGGTCAGCCCCGACCCGGTCCGCGTGGCAATGTCCGTCGGTGGATCGCCGACCTGGGGGTGGACTGGGAGCCGACGCGGATCGTCTGGGACAGCTACAACCCGCATCCGGATCTGTCGTATATGCCGTCTGAGGTGGTGTTCCTCGGCGCCGGCAACGAGAACCCGGACACGTTCAATCCCAACGCGGACATCACCAAGGACCTGCAGGAACTCGTCTTCCTCTATCCCGGGTTTCTCGGACCGGGCAACGATCCGGACCTCGAGTTCGAGCCGTTGCTGCGCACCGGTGTCGTCTCCGGGCACAGCGGATATTTCACGCTGGTCCAGCAGAGCTTCTTCGGCCCGCAGATCAACCCCAACCCGGTGCGCGACCAGGATGACGACACCTACGTGATGGCGGCCCGGGTGCGCACGGTCGGTGACGCGGAGACGGAGGCGACGTCCCCCGAGACTTCAGACACGGATGGCGCCGAGGCGCCGGCCGCGGAGCCACCAAGTCCAGCCGCCGACGGTGATTCGCCCTGGCCCACCGAGGGACCGGTGAATGTCGTGATCGTCGCCGACCTCGATTTCATCAGCGAGCAATTTTTCCAGATTCGTGAGACCGCGGCCGCGAATCTGAACTTCGACAACGTGACGTTCTTCCTCAACGCGATCGACTCGCTGGTCGAGGACGACTCGTTCATCGCGCTCCGCAGCCGCCGCGCCCGTCACCGCACCCTGGAGCGGGTCGAGGCACAGACGGCCGAGTTCGTCGAGCAGCGGACCCTGGACGAGCAGCAAGCGGAGGCGGACGCCGAGCAGGCGCTGACCGACGCCCAGAACCGGCTGAACGAGCGGGTGGCCGAGGTGCAGAACCGGGAAGACATCGACGCGCAGGCCAAGCAGATCATGGCGCGCAATCTCGAAGAGGTGGAGAACCGGCGTCTGCAGGTGCTTTCGGCGAACATCCAGACCGAGAAGGAAACCCAGATTCGGGCGAGCCTGGAACGGATGGAAACGCAGATTCGTGGCATCCAAAGCCGGATCAAGACGTTCGCCATCTTGCTGCCGCCCGTCCCGGTGCTCGCGTTCGGCATCATGATCTTCGTCCGCCGCCAACGGCGCGAACGCGAAGGCGCCGCCGCCGCGAGACGCCTGAGAGAGTAGCCCGCGTCGCCGGAAGAAACGCACGTAGCAAGGCCCTTCCCGCCTTCGCCGAGGATGCGGCGGACAGGCAGGGCCGCCCGAAGAATCGTCGTAGCAAGGCCCTTTAGGGCCGTTGAGCAAGACCGATGAGCGAACTACAGAGAACCTCGGTATTCGGCGGCGCGGCGGTGGTACTCGTCGCGCTGGCGCTGTTGACCACTCCACGGCGCGCCGCGCCGGACGCATTCTTCGATGTGGGTGAGACCTTCTTTGCCGACTTCACGGACCCGGAGACTGCCACGACCCTCGAAGTGGTCGAGTTCGACGAAGAGACCGCGGCGGCCGCCACCTTCGAGGTGACCAACCGCAACGGCCTGTGGACCATCCCATCGCATCACGACTACCCGGCCGACGGAGCGGAGCGCCTGGCCAACACCGCCGCGGGGGTCATCGCCATTACCAAGGACGATTTCCGTTCCGACAACGTGACCGACCACGAGTCGTTCGGGGTCATCGACCCGCTCGACGACAGTGTCAGCACGCTCCGGGGCCGTGGCCGGCGGGTCACGTTCAAAGGTGCGAGCGAGCAGGTGCTGGCCGACCTGATCATCGGCAACCCGGTCGAGGGACGACCCGGATACCGCTTCGTGCGCGTGCCGGACCAGAACCGTGTCTACGCGGCGCAGACCGACATCGGCCTCTCCACCCGGTTCAGCGACTGGATCGAGACGAACCTGCTGGGTGTCGAGCGCGACGATGTGAAGCGTGTCGCACTCAACGAGTATCAGATCGACGAGCGCAGCGGTGGCGTGCGCCGGCAAGGTCAGTTCACCGTCGACTGGGTCGAGCGAGACACCTGGACCGCCAACGACATTCCGGCCGGCAAGGAGGTCGACTATGTGCAGATGAATCTGCTCGTCGGCGGTCTCATGGGCCTGAGAATCGACGGGGTCCGACCCAAGCCTGAAGGGCTGACCGGCAACCTCCGCCAGGCATTCGAAGCGCGCACCATCACCAACGCGGACCTGCAGACCATGCAGTCGCGCGGCTTCTATCCGACCCAGAGCGGCGACATGCTCTCGAACGAAGGTGAGCTGCTGGTGCGGACTGGGGAGGGTGTGCTCTACACCCTGCGCTTTGGCGAGATTCTGTATGGCAGCGGCAACGCCATCGCCATTGGCGACGACACCAGCGACGACGAAGAGGCCGGCTCTGGCGAGAACCGCTACGTGCTGATCACCGCCGAGTTCGATGCGGAGGCCCTCCCAGAGCCGGAGCACCCTGCAAACCGCGACTTCGAGAACAAGCCGGAGCCGCAGTGGACCGACGCCGACCGCGCCAACAAGGAAGCCTCTGATCTGCACGCCCGCTGGGAGCGGCGAACCGAAGATGGCCGGCAGCGCGCCGAAGAGCTCTCCACCCGCTTCGCGAAGTGGTACTACGTCGTCTCCGCCGGTAGCTACGGCCGAGTGCACAAAACCCGCGATGAGCTGCTGAAAGACATCGAGACCGAAGAACCCGCCGCGTAGTCTCTGGATGTCCGACCTCGGTCTTCTCCGAACTCTGACCAGCTCGGGATTCGTACCATGACCAGACCGTACTGCTTCGTCCTGATGCCGTTCGGACAGAAGAAGGGCGCGTCCGGCGCCACGATCGACTTCGACGCGGTGTATCGCGACCTGATTCACCCCGCGATCGAGGCGGCGGAGCTGGAGCCGATCCGGGCTGACGAGGAGAAGGTCGGCGGCGTGATCCACAAACCGATGTACGAGCGGTTGCTGTTCTGCCCGTACGCCGTCGCCGACCTGACGACCGCCAATGCCAACGTGTTTTACGAGCTGGGCGTACGTCACGCCGTCCGGCCGGGTAGCACCGTGACACTGGCCTCGAGCACGACGCGGTTGCCGTTCGATGTGAACCATCTCCGGAGCCTCATGTATTCGTTGGGCCCGGGTGGCGTACCGACGGACCCGGCGGCGCCGCGCGATGCGCTGACGGCGCTGCTGTGCGCGGCCCGTCAGGGGGTCACCGACAGCCCGCTGTTCCAGCTGGTCGAGGGCTGGCGCCCGGCGCCGCTCGACCACACCAAGACGGACGTGTTTCGAGACCAGGTCGACTACTCGGTGGAAACGAAACGGCGACTCGCGTCGGCGCGGGTGGAGGGTGTTGGGGCGATTCAGGCGGTCGAGGCGAGCCTGCCGAGTGTGGAGGACGCCGAGGCTGGCATCGTGGTGGATCTGTTCTTGTCGTATCGCGCCGCGAAGGCGTGGAAGGAGATGGTCGCCCTGGTTGGCCGCATGTCGCGGCCGGTCGCGGCCACGACGATGGTGCGCGAGCAACTTGCCCTGGCATTGAATCGGGACGGGCAGGGGCCTGAGGCGGAACACGTGCTCACGACGCTCATCGAGGAGCGCGGTCCCAGCAGCGAGACCTGCGGCATCCTTGGACGGGTCTACAAGGACCGGTGGGAGGCAGCGGTGAGGGCGGAGGACACATTTCTTGCCGACGGTGCGTTGGACCAGGCGATCGCGACCTACCGGCAGGGGTTCGAGGCCGACTGGCGAGATGCGTACCCCGGCGTCAACGCCGTCACGCTGATGGAGTTGCGCGAGCCGCCGGACCCGGCCAAAGAGACCCTGCTCCCGGTGGTGCGGTACGCGGTGGACCGGAAGATCGCGGCCGGGGCGCCCGACTACTGGGATTGGGCGACGGTCCTTGAGCTGGCGGTGCTCGCTTCCGACAAGGATGCGGCGATGGGTGCCTTCCGCAAGGCCCTTCCTCTCATTCGCGAGACATGGGAACCGGAGACCACTGCGCGGAACATCCGTCTCATTCGCGAGGCCCGCGAACGCCGGAGCGCGGCTGAGCCGTGGTTGTTGACCGTCGAGCAGGAGCTCACGAAACGCGCTTGATGTGACCGTCTTGCTTGCCGGGCGGCCCTTAAGGGCCTTGCTACGGACGGTTTTCTCGTCGGCCACAACCTCGGCGAGGGGTGCGGGGGCCTGGTCACGCCGGGCGCGTGGTCGACACCGGCGGCGCTCTCCGTCGTCCATTCTGCGGTACATTAGAAAGTTCATGGGTAAGACACTTCTGAAGAAGGTCTGGGACCTTCATACCGTTCGTCCCTTGTCGACTGGGCAGACACAGCTCTTCATCGGATTGCATCTGATTCACGAGGTCACGACACCGCAGGCGTTCGATATGTTGCGGGCGCGGGGCGTCGGGGTGGCGTTTCCGGATCGGACCTTCGGCACGACGGACCACATCATTCCGACCCTGGACCAGGCCCGGCCGTTCCAGGACACCCTGGCCGAGGCGATGTTGTCGGCGCTGGAGCGAAATTGCGCCGAGTACGACATCCCGCTGTGGAACCTCGACAGTGAGCACCAGGGGATCGTCCATGTCATCGGGCCGGAGCTGGGTCTGACGCAACCGGGGATGACGATCGCGTGCGGCGACAGTCACACCTCGACCCACGGCGCGTTGGGCGCGGTGGCGTTTGGCATCGGCACCTCGCAAGTGCGCGACGTGCTGGCGTCGCAATCGCTGGCGTTCGACCCCCTGAAGGTGCGGCGCATCGCGGTGAACGGCACGCTGGGCAACGGGGTGTTCGCGAAAGACGTGATTCTGGAGATCATCAACCGGCTCGGGGTGCAGGGGGGCGTGGGGCATGCCTACGAGTACGGGGGCACCACGGTCGACCGGATGAGCATCGACGAGCGGCTGACCATGTGCAACATGTCGATCGAGGGTGGTGCACGGGTTGGCTATGTCAACCCGGACCAGACCACGTTCGACTATCTGCGCGGCCGTCCGTTCGCGCCGAAGGAGGATGCGTTCGGCCGGGCCGTGTCCTGGTGGCGGTCGATCGCGTCGGACGCGGACGCCGACTACGACGACGTCGTGGAGATTGCGGCGGCGGAGATTGAGCCGCGTGTGACCTGGGGGATCAACCCGGGGCAGTCCGTCGGCATAAGCGAGCGCATTCCCGTCAGCGGCGCGGCGGGGTCCAACGGCGCGGTGGCCGAGGCGCTCGCGTTCATGGGGCTGAGGGGCGGCGCGCCCATCAAGGGTACCAAGGTGGACGTGGCCTTTGTCGGGTCCTGCACGAATTCGCGGTTGTCGGACCTGCGCGAAGCGGCACGGATTGCCAAGGGGCGGCAGGTGGCGTCACACGTGAAGGCGCTGGTGGTACCAGGGTCGCAGGCCGTGCGCGCGGCCGCTGAGCGCGAGGGACTGGACCAGGTGTTTCGCGATGCCGGGTTCGAGTGGCGCGGCGCCGGCTGTTCGATGTGTCTGGCGATGAATCCGGACCGGCTCGAGGGAAATCAGATGTGCGCTTCATCGTCCAACCGGAATTTCAAGGGCCGGCAGGGCAGTCCCACCGGGCGCACGCTGCTGATGAGCCCGGCCATGGTGGCGGCCGCCGCCCTCGCCGGCGAGGTGGCGGACGTCCGCGACGTCTTGCCGGCCTGAGCAGATTTTGTAGTGGCGGGGCGTGAAACCGTCAGGGGGTGGCCAACAGGAACGGCCACGCGAACTTGAGACCGCCCTGCCTGTCCGTCATCGCCGTGGCGGCGACAGGAAGGGCCTTGCGACCGCAATGGGAACTACAGCCGTGTCTAACCGTGAAGTCGATCGAATCGAGGGTCCCGGGTTGCCGTTGCGCGGCGACAACATCGACACCGACCGGATCATCCCGGCGCGATTTCTCAAGGCGATCACGTTCGATGGCCTCGGAGACCATGTGTTTGAGGACGACCGGGCCGCGATGCCGGATCATCCGTTTTCGAACCCGGCGTATCAGCAGGCGCGCATCCTCCTCGCCAACGACAATTTCGGTTCCGGATCGTCGCGCGAGCATGCCCCCCAGGCGCTGAAGCGGTGGGGTATCGAAGCCTGCCTGGGTGAGTCGTTTTCAGAGATTTTCCGCGGTAACTCGCTCGCCATCGGTCTGCCGTGCGTCACCGCCCCGCCTGACGACATCGTTCGTCTGATGGTTCTGGTCGAGACCAATCCGGCCACGCAGCTGGCGCTGTCTCTGTCGGATCGCACCGTGACCGTGGACGGCCACCGGATTCCGATCGACGTCGCCGATCCTGTGCGCGACGCCTTTCTCACCGGCACCTGGGACGCCACCGGAATGCTACTGGACGAATTCGAGGTGGTCCGCGCCGTGGCCTCCCGAGTTCCCTACATCCGCGGGTTTTAGTCCCTGGATCGTCGCGCACGTGCGTCGACATCAGTAGGGCACGGCTTCAGCCTTGCCTCGCAGGCCTGAAGGCCTGCGCCACCGCAGCAACACATCTGAGTACCTGGGTCGTCGCGCACTTGCGTCGACATCAGTGGGGCACGGCTTCAGCCTTGCCTCGCAGGCCTGAAGGCCTGCGCCACCGCAGCAAC
>CALBET010001169.1 GCA_937888665.1 uncultured Acidobacteriota bacterium | reverse complement strand
GGTAGATCTGCCCGTCGGGTTGCGTCAAGGCGGACGGCTTGCCGTCGGTAATCATCACGATCTGACGCATGTCCCGCTGCTGCCGCTCCAGAATCCGGCGCGCCATCCGGAGCCCTTCACGCGTGTTGGTGTAGTGGGGCCCGACTCGTACGCGCGCGAGTTGCCGGAGGGGAATCTCTTCCGCGGAATCGTGGAACAGCACGACGCGCAGGGTGTCCCCTGGATACTGGTGCTTGATGAGGTTGGCGAGCGCGAGCGCGACCTGCTTTGCCGGTGTGAAGCGGTCCTCGCCGTAGAGGATCATGCTGTGGCTGCAGTCGAGCATGAGCACGGTCGCGCAGGCGCTCTGGTATTCGCCTTGGGCGACCATGAGGTCCTGGTACTCCACATCAATGCCCGGGCCTGCGATGGCGTCCGGGCCCATCCGCCTGACGGCGTTCAAGATCGTCGCGCTCGCGTCCAGGTTGAGCGTGTCGCCAAACGCATACTGTTTGGGTGCGCCGCTGGCCTCGACACCCGTGGCCAGGTCGCGCGTGTCATGCCGGCCAAGGCTGCTGCGTCCGACTGACCCGAGGAGATCGCGAAGGGCCCGATAGCCGAGAAAATCGAGTCCCTTGTCGGTGACCTCGAAGCGCATCGGTGCTCCCAAGCCGTCACCGCCGCCCTGTCCCTCTCGCCGGCGCCGCTCGGCGTCGAGGTCGGGGTGGCGCGTGATGTAGCCCTGCTGGGCCATCTGCTCGATCAGGCGCTGCACCAGCTGCTCAAGCTTCGACGCGCCGTCAGCGTCGGCCGCGTCGCCCAGTAACTGCGAGAGCGCGTCGTCCGACAGGAGGCCTTCGTTGAGGAGCGCGTCGAGCATGGCGTCGTGCAGCGCCTGTTCGGGACGCTGGTCGCCCATGTCCGTCGGGTCGTCCGACTCACCGGACGGACTGCCAAAACCGCTCTCGAGCAGCAATCGCGACAGCTTGGATACAAGCTCCTCCAGGTCGATCTCCTCGAGGTCCTCGCCCGTGTATCGCGTGTACGTGTATTTCATTCAGTTGTAGTACTTCTTCTTGCCCTTGGGAATTCGGATGTCCGTCTCGAAGCGCTGCTCCGCGGTCCGCTTGGCCCGTGGCCGCGTCGGTGTGGCGTGATACTGCCACTCGTCGCTGCGACTGATTTTCTTCTGCGCGTACAGACCCTCGATGACGAACTCCACGGCCGAGGCCACCGTTGGCGCCGGGTCGGAGTCGCTCACGCGTGCATGTGCCGCCAGTTCGCGCAGACCCTGGATCGGCGCCGTCTGTTCCAGCAGCTCAGCCGCCGGCGTGGCGTCTCCGACCTGCAGTGTGCCGCCGAGATCAAACCACTCGACGACGGCGCTGGTATCGACATCGGTGAACCAGCCGTCGAACACCTGCGCGACCGCGGTGCCGATGACGTCGCGGGCCACCTGGTCCGCGCCCCGAAGCTCCCCCTCATACTCAAGCTCGAACTTACCGGTGATGGCGGGAAGAGCGGCATACAGGTCAGCCACTCGTGGCACCGCGAGTGACTCGCCGTTGGCGAGCGCCCGCCGTTCAGCATTCGACACGACGTTCTCAAGACAGCTGATCGGCAAACGCTGGCTCACCCCTGAGCGCTTGTCCACTTTGGCGTGGTCGCGAGCGACAAACGCGACTTCCTCCACCAGCTCACGGATGTAACCGGGAATCACAGTGTCGATGGTGCTCGGCGCCGCGTCGTCGCGGGCGACCCATGACTCCTGTGCCGTGATCGCGATACCGGCCTGTCGCGTCCGGGGGTAATGGGTACGGATCTCCGAGCCGATCCGGTCCTTCAACGGGGTGATGATCTTGCCGCGCGCCGTGTAGTCCTCGGGATTCGCGGTGAACGTCATCACGACATCGAGCGGGAGTCGAATGGGGTAGCCCTTGATCTGGACGTCTCCCTCTTGGAGGATGTTGAACAGGCCAACCTGAATCTTGCCGGCGAGGTCCGGCAGCTCGTTGACGGCGAAGAGGCACCGGTTGGCCCGCGGCAGCAAGCCGTAGTGCATCGTCAGTTCGTCGGACAGTTCCAGGCCGGACCGAGCCGCCTTGATCGGGTCCACGTCGCCGATCATGTCCGCAATGGTCACGTCCGGGGTCGCCAGCTTCTCGATGAATCGGCGCTCACGGGGCAACCACGCTACCGGGAGATCGTCACCTTCCTCGGCCACGCGCGTTCGGCACGCGCGACACACCGGTGCGAGCGGGTCGTCGTTGATCTGGCACCCCGGGATGACCGGTAGGAAGTCATCCAGCAGGGCCGTGAGACCTCGAAGAATACGGGTCTTGGCCTGGCCACGCAGCCCGAGCAGCACGAAATTGTGCTGCGACAAAATGGCGTTGGCGATCTGGGGGATGACCGAATCCTCGTAGCCCACAATGCCCGGGAGCAACGTGTCGTTGCGGCGCAGCAGATCCATCAAGTTCTGACGCATCTCAAGCTTGACCGTGCGATGCGGGACCGTGCCCGCCGCCACAGCGGCACGAAGTTCTCCGAGGTGTTCCGGTTGCGACATAGTGCTCATTCTAACTCTAGACGGGGCTGCGCCCCGAACCGCACGCGACCGCTGCGCGGGGACCCCGAGTGC
>CALBET010001168.1 GCA_937888665.1 uncultured Acidobacteriota bacterium | reverse complement strand
GTGTTGCGTGAAATGGGATTGCCGAGCGGCGCCCTGGGGTGGTCGCTGTTCTCATTCAACCTCGGGGTGGAGATAGGGCAGCTTGCGATCGCGGTGCTGGTCGCGTCGGCATTGATGGCGATCAGGCGGCGCAGCGATGTGGCGGGTCGGCGGGTAGCGGTCGTCGGCTCCATCGCCGTGATCGCAGCCGGCGTATTTTGGTTTGTGCAGCGGGTCTTTTTTTCGGGAGGCATGGCATGAAAAGAGAAATAGCACTTGGTGTGTTGGTCGTGGGCGGTGCGGTGATGATGGCGTGTGCGGGGGCCGGGGACAGTGAGCCGATGGCCGAGCCGGCCGAGTCGCAGGCGGCGCCGCCCGCTGAAGCTCCGCCGGAGAACGTCGTCGAGGTCGAGCGACTCGAGGACAACCTGTTCGTCTTCCGGGGCGGCGGCGGCAATTCGGCCGCGTTCATCACCGACAATGGGGTGGTCCTCGTCGACACCAAGCTGGCCGGGTGGGGACAGCCGCTCATTGACGCGATCGGTGAGCTGACCCCGAAGCCGATCACGACCATCATCAACACGCACGCCCACTTCGACCATGTGGACGGCAATGTCGAGTTTCCGGCCACGGTCGAATTCGTGGCGCACGAGAATACGCAGCGCCTGATGCGGGAGAACAACCCGGTGCGCGGGCTCGCCACCGAGCCCCGGCCGAGTCCTTTCGACGGACCGGATGCCAACGGCATTCCGGAGCGGACCTTCACCGACACGCTCACCCTCGGGAGCGACGCCGACCGCGTCGAGCTGCACTATTTCGGGCGTTCGCACACGGGTGGCGATGCGTGGGTGCTGTTCCCCGCGTTGCGGGTCGTGCATGCCGGAGACGCGTTTCCGAACAAGATGGTCCCGATCATCGACTCGAACAACGGTGGAAGCGGTGTCGACTATCCGCAGACGCTGAAGAAGGCGTCAGACACCATCACCGAGGTCGACCGGGTGATCACCGGTCACGGCCCGGTCATGACGCGACAGGACCTGAGCGACTACGCCGCGTTCGTGGCCGGTTTCGTGAGCGACGCCCAGGCGGCCAAGGCGGCCGGCACGTCGGCGGCCGACTTCATCGCCGGATGGGAGCCGTCGGGCCCCTACGCCGAGTACACCAAGGGACCGGCCGAGCGCCTCGCCGTCTACGCGCAGGACATCTATGACGCCACGCCGTAGGCGCGACCCTGGCGGGCAAAAAAGGAGATGACCCGGCAGAGCCGGATCGGGATAATAGCGCCAGGACATTGAGCGGTCGCCTGGACGGGGCCGCGTGAGAAAGGGTATCGACCATGTCGAAGCAGACCACCCGCCGTGAAGTGCTTAAAGGGGGCGCGGCCCTCGCGGGGCTCGGGGCGCTGGGGTTTCCCCAGTGGGGGCTCCCGGCCCTGGCGCAGGGAGAAACGCTCGTCCAGTTCACCGACCTGCCGGAGCAGATCGTCCTCGAGCGGACGCCGGACCGCCGCATCATCGAGATTCGCGACATCGACGGCTCCCTCACCCCGGCCAACAAGTGGTTCACGACCCAGCACTACGGCCACCCGGTGGTCGACCACGCCACCTTTCGGCTGCGCGTCTCCGGATTGGTCAACACGCCGCTCGCCCTGTCGCTGGCCGACATCCGGGCCCTGCCCAGCCGCGAGCTGGTCTTCGGCTTCGAGTGTTCGGGCAACCGCGGTCCGCAGAACGGCCTGTCGAGCAACGGTCGGTGGACGGGGGTGTCGCTGCGCACCGTGCTGGAACGGGCGGGAATCAAGGACACGGCCCAGGAATTTGTCTTTTTCGGGGCGGACCGGGGCGAGGAGGACGTCGACTTCCGCGGCAGCATCACCAAGGTCGAGCAGCAGTACGGGCGCAGCCTGCGGCGGTATCAGGCGCTGTCGGACGAGCCGATGCTGGCGTATGCACTGAACGGCGACCCCTTGACCGTCCACCAGGGCAGCCCGCTGCGCCTGCTGGTACCGGGTTGGTATGGCGCCCCGAACGTCAAGTGGGTCTCTGACATCCGTGTGCAGGAGGACCAGTATCTCGGCAAGTTCCAGACCCACTGGTATCGCACGCTGAAGGGCGAGATGATTGACGGTGAGATGAAGTGGGTCGAGAGCGGCATCTCCAAGATGCGGTTGAAGTCCTACGTTGCCCGGGTGACCAAGATGGGCAACCAGCACAAGGTCTTCGGTGTCATCTTGCATGACGGCACGCCGATCAAGTCGGTCGAGGTCCGGATCGACGACGGGCCTTGGCAGGCGGCGACACTCGATCCCTCCACCAGCGAGAAGTACTCGTGGAAGTTCTTCACCTACGATTGGCGCGGCGCCACACCCGGTGAGCACACCGTCACCTCCCGAGCCACTGACACGAGCGGCTATATGCAACCGACGTCCGAGGAACTCGAGGTCAAGAAGACCTTCCTCGAGCAGAACAACCAGCACCCGCGCAAGCTGATCATCGCGTAGTCCGCAGGTGGCAACAACAGTACACGGCAACGGCCCGCCAGGTCCGGCATCTGGCGGGCCGTTTGTCGTGTACGGGCGTGCGCTCGGCGGCAGCCGATCAGCGGGCCTGAAGGCCCTTGCTACGAGGTCCGTCGCCGCCGACGTAACCGGGGTGCCCGTAGCAAGGCCCTTCAGGGCCGCTGTGGTGCGGCTCAGTCGATGGCAAAACAGTAGAACAATCCGGCACCGCCGGTGGCGACGAGGTCCTCTTGTCCGCAGCCCCGCGAAGGGTGTTCCGAATTCCACGAGTTGACGCCGTCTCCGCGGCCGGTGCGGTCGTGGTGACCCACCATGGCGTTGCCCTCACCGCTCGATGTCCAGTTTCCGCAGGTCATGTCCTCGCCCGGCGCGAACGCGGTGCCGTCGGGCTGCGACCCCGTCAGGATGTCGTGTCGGTTCGGGTCGTCGCCGACGCCGTTCACCGGGTCCAGCCGCTCGGTGGTTGCCCGCTCCTTGTTTACGCTGTTGGCATCGCTGTGTAGGGCGTCGACGTTGGCGGCAATCAGCAGCGCCTCGGCGTTGTACCAGGGCCCGGCGCCGATTCGGTCGCGTGCGTGCACGGCCGGCTCCGTGTCTGTCGCCGACGTGCTCAGATACGCGCGCCACGTATGGTCACCGGCATACTCTGCCTGAGCCAGCGCCTGGCAATGGGCGTCGGCGCCCTCAAGGCCGCCAAGATCACCCCCGCTTCCGAGACCAACACTCGTAATGAAGAACGTGGTGACTGACTTGGCGCCGCCCATCTCGATCATGTCTGGAACGGTGGTGTCGGCCGCCGCGTCCGTCGCAGCGGCCGGCGCTGGGGCGGCAGATTCGTCGCCCGGTGCGTCGGCACCAGCGCAGGCGATGACGCCGATCGAGAGGCAGTAGATCAGACCGGCGATGCCGGGCGTTCGTATGAGAGGTGTCATCGGTGTTCTCCTGCCCGGTATTCTCCCTCTTCTCGCCGCGCTCGGCGAGCGAGACGCCAGTCCCGGTGCTACGCGG
>CALBET010001167.1 GCA_937888665.1 uncultured Acidobacteriota bacterium | reverse complement strand
CACGGTCGCGCTTTTGCACGAAGGGTCATCCACGCCAACCGCGCCAAGACCAGCAGGAGCACCCCTCCGACCAGAAGCCAGAGGTCGTCGACGCCCTGCTGGCTTGAGCTCGGCACGCCGAGACCGGAGAGTTGCACGCGACGCCCCCCGAACATGGTGGCCAGGTGGTCTCCAAACAGTTGGCCCACCCTGTTCGGGAGCCGTCCCGGATCCCAGCAGAAACGTTCCAACGCCTCATTCACATTCGACGCGGTCGCGCTGGACGCGAACATCGGGGCATCGACGCTGGCGCCTGGGCTCGACGGCCCAAAGTCGCTCCGAGCCCACGCCCGGACGAGCGGGACGGTTTGCCAGACTGCGGCAAAGGCACAGGCCGAGCGCAGATGTCGTCGCAGGGTGGCGCGGGAGAAGAGCGAGCCGTCGGCGAGCTCGACCAGCAGCAGCGCGCCGAGCGCGTAGATGGCGAAGACTCGTTGCAGGAACCCAACCGCCAGCATGGCCCCGAAGGTGAGGGGGTGACGCCGCAGCAGCCACAGGATCGGCACCATCAGCAACGGTTCGACATTCCCGCCACTGGGTTCGACGAGTTGCATGGACGTGCCGGGCGGCGCCAATAGGAACGGCGCGGCCACCAGGAGCGCCATCCCGGGTTGCAGACCGAGCTCGCGCTGCAACAGCCGGATGAGCAGCGCGGCCAGCGCCACGTTGATGAACAGGAGCGGCAACCTGAGCAGAAACTCTGACGGTCCGAACAGCGCGAACAAAGGGGCGGCCATCCAGGCTTGGACGGCCAGCTGATAGTTCTGACCATACTTGAACACCGGCACGGCCCGACCCTCGACCAGGTGGGTGGTCATGAGCCCGGTGATCGCCTGGTCGGAATTGAACGAGCCCTCGAAGAACATGAACACCGCGGTGCGGAGGACGACGAGGCCGGCCGCCAAACACATCACCGCGACGCGCTCGTGTCGAAGCAGCGCCGCGAGGCGGCCGCCGCGCTCACCGATCAGTGGACTCGGGTCCCCCTGCGGGGTATTGTCTGGTCGCGTCGTGTCGGGCCGCTCGAACGGCCTGCTATCGATCACGGCGGGATGCTATCACCCCCAGGAAACGGGGCACTCATAGGGTGCGGACAGACGCCCGGGCGCGGGACAATGCGCGCCGTGCGGCCGTGGCGCGGCCCCGTCTACACTTCATGCGCGAGACTGTCTGGTCCGTTGGGGCGGCGCTCATCGCACTGGCCATGTTCGGCCTGTTATCGGTGCCGGATCTCGGCACGAGTCTCGCGCTCGGTGCCCAGTCGACCCTGCCTCCCTCGGTTGACTCAGCAGGCCAGATCATCACGTCCAGGATCGGTGCGCCGAATGCGCCCGGGTTGCTGGTCTCGAGCGTCATCTCCCGTCTGTTCCTCGCGGTGGGGGTCGGCTCGCCGGTCGAACGCCTGGGGAACATGGCGGTGGTGGCGGGTGCGCTCTCGGTGTTTCTGGTGGTTCGCATCTACCGCCGGCTGGGGCTCGACGGCTTTCCGGCGGTTGTCGGAGCCTGGGTTGTGGCTGGGGGGGCCAGCACCCTGTCCCTCGTCGCCTCCGGGAGCCCAGACACGTTGGTGGTGCCGTTACTTCTGGGGCTGCTGCTCAGCGGCGTGTGGTGGGCCCAGACCTGTGGACTCCCTGCCCTGGGGATGCTCGCAGTTCTGACCGTCACCACGGTTGGCAGCTACCCGGTGACGCTGCCGGCCGTGGTGGTCATCGTCGGTCTGCAGGCGGATGTGCTCAGACGAGCCAAGACCGGGTGGGGCCCGCTGGCGCTGACGCTCGCCGGGGTGGGGGTCGGTCTCGCGCACCGAGCCGGAGCCGTGGGTCTGCTCAGCGCTGGGGAGACCGCTCGGCTCGGTCTGGGCGCCGGCTCCCTCGCGGCGCGGTGTCCCGGGTGGTTGACGTCTCTCGGTCTGGCTGTGAGGGAACCGGGGGGCGCCCTGGACGTTGTTGGCGGCGTCGTGCCGCGCCTGACCGATGAGCTCGGGCTGCTCGGCAGTCTGCTGGTTGGCGTCGGCGCCCTCGCCCTGGTGCGAGGCCGGGAACCGGGCTGGCTGGTGTGTGCCGCGTCGGTCCTGACCGCGGGGTGGATCGCGGTGTCCACATCGCCGACCCCGTTCGCCGACCAGGCGGCCCTCATGCTACTGGTGTGGCTGCCGGTCGGTGTCGGGTTGCAGTGGGCGTTGACCACCAGCCCGACCGGCTCGGCATGGTTCGGTGTCGCCGTGCTGGGGGTGTTCCTGATGGCCAGCAATCTGGTGCGCCACGACGGCCGGGTCCCCTGGTTCGCCGACCCGGCGCGCACAGAGCACGTCGAGCGGCTGCTGGCGACAATGACCGGGGCGTGGGTCGTCGGGGAGTATCCAGCGCTAGAGTCGGCCCTGCCTCCGCGATCGGTCACCTCCGGTGGCGGCATCCTGACGCATAACGTCGGGATGGTGCGTGGCGCCTACCGCCGCGGTGAGCGGCCGTTCGCCTTCCAGCGCGGCCGTCAGCACCTCGAGCGCTTCGGTTTCCAATTCGAGCCGGTCTCGCTTCCGGCCGCGCGGGTCCCCTTTCGTCAATTTCTCGAATTGCTGCCCAGACGGTCGGTGGTGGCGGCCGTCGCCGGCCCCCGGTTCACGCGGATGATCGGCCTGGGTGCGGAATCGGTGTTCAGCGTCATCGGCGGCGGCGGGCCGTCGTTTGGCGAGCGCGGCGTCTACGCCGTGGTCGGTGTCGTCCACGGAGGTGGATTCGCCGTGGAGCGTACGGCGAGGGATCGCGTCGTCCTCGATATTGAGGCTGGAGATCCGCTCGGCACCCACCCGATGCGGGCCAGCGCCGCCCTCCGCCTCGGGAGTGATGAGGAGGGCGCGTGGGTGGAGGTTGGCGGCGAGCGGCTGGCGGGAACACGTACCGGTCTGGCGCTTGTCGCGTTGACCCCAGATGGCCAGGTGCTCGCGTCGTTTGGCGTGGACGACGTCGAGCCCGACGGGCAACTGCAGGTGCCGCTCCCACGCGTCGGTCCGCGCGTCTGGCGGCTGATCGGTGCCGAGCCGTGTGTCCCGCTTCCCGCGAACCAGTGGGTCGACGTGGCCGGCGCGACCGCTGCCGCGTCTGTGGCCAGTGTGCTCCCGCCCGATGGATCCGGCTCGATCGAGCTGTATCTTGGTGCCCCGGTCCCTCTGCGACCAGTCGGGGCGGCACGGGACGGCTGGTCGTCACCGGCCGCGGTCGAGACCCGGTTTCTGCCGGCCAACGCCGCCGACCGATCACGGCTGGATGTGGCACTCGAGAGGGACGGGGCACCGTTGGCCCCGCGGCTCCTGGAGACCGCGGTGGTCGAACGGTTGCAACTGGCAGGGGACGTCGTTGGTGTCTCTCTTCTCGGGGCGCCACAAGCAGCGTTCGCCCGGTTCGCGCCGGGTCGCTCGGGCGTCGCGGTGGTCGAGCTTTGTGGGTCGGTGTGGGGGGACGCGCGGCTGGCGCCCGAGGACGGTCCGGCGTCGCTCATCTCAGTCGACCAGCTCGACGGTCTCGGCTGGGGGTGGCACGGCGTCGAGCAGGACGCCGCCGGGGTGTTCCGGTGGTCAGACGGACCGGAGACCGAGACACTCGTGCAGTTGACCCGCACCGGGCGGATCCGCGTCGAGGTGGATGCCTCGGGTGCGGCCCTCGATCTGACCAACCGGCCGGTCACGCTGACGCTCGTGGTGAACGGCACCGAGATGTCGCCTGTGGCGATGACGCGCGACCCGCAGGCCTACGCCTGGCCGGTGCCGAGGACCGTCTGGAAGACCGGCATGAACCGGTTGGGGCTGCGTGTCTCCGAAGCCGTCAGCCCAGCCACACTGGGTATCAGCGCCGACCGTCGCTCGCTCGGCTTCGCGCTGCGTCGCCTGCAGTTGACCCGGCTCGAGTAGCCCGTTCGGGTGGGAGCAGGTTTTCACCTGCTGGCGCTAGGGGCTGGGCGGTCCAGGCCGACGATCAGGACGGCTGGTGCGTGACCG
>CALBET010001166.1 GCA_937888665.1 uncultured Acidobacteriota bacterium | reverse complement strand
CCGCACTCGCCGCAGCAGGGGTAGGCCAGCACCGCGCGGGGCTGGCCGTGCGGGAAGGATCATTTCCTCGGGCAGCGCCGCGGACGGCATGAGCGGGCGCGTCCCGAACAGGCGAGGTCTATTCTGGTTCGGGGTGGGGTCAAGTGGTCAGCATCGCGTTGATCAACACAGGAGAGTGCCCCTTGACCTCCTCGAACACAGCCTCAACCGCGACAGGCTCCAATCCCACGCACTCGGCATCCAGGCGTGGTCCGGCGTTCTTCAGATGCTCTCTTCCTGCAAACAGCACCCGGCGGCCGGGGGGACTGTTGTCCATCAATCCTCTCGCCTTCGAGAGGAGCTTCTTCCCGCCCGTGCTTGTGTGAGTGACCTGCGCGGCCAACCTGGTCCCCGACGGCAGCCACCCCAGAATGTCGATGTCGCGCATTGAGCCACCCAGGCGGCAGAGCAGTCGAAGTTCCGAGTTGCGGTGACGGAGGTACTCGTAGCAGACCGCCTCAAGCTGCCCAGGGGTCAGCGAGTTGACGTCACTGGCAAGCGGCGCCAAACCGGCCATCGCCCAGACGCGCTTTTGCCCCAAGTCCCAGCGAACGAACGTCGACTGCCTGGGCTGCATGGCGGTCAAGACGGGATCGGCCGGGAACCGCCTTACGTCGGTCAGGCCCATGCCTTTGTAGAAGCACTGCCTGCTCACCGTGTCGTCGGTCTCGGTAACTTCATCGAGGCTCAGTTCGCCAGTGGCACGACCAATAAGCACAGTCTCAGCGCCGTCCCGACCCCTGAAGTCCACGTACACGAGGGCCTCCTTCTCTGCCGCGGCCTGCATTCGCCAGAGACTATTGACAGCCGCGGGCGTCGAGAACCCGGCCACCGTGAACCACCCCTTGTCGCCGCGGTCCTTCGCGGTCCTGGCAGCATCGAGCTTCTCCACGGAGAACGACTCCTTGTTGTCGTACATGACCGCGAAGGAGCCCGAGTTCCAGAAGTGCTCTTGCGTGTTCGGGTGCCAGTTTTTGTCGATGCGTCCGAAGTAGACGTCAGGGAGGTTGTTCATCAGGGCATTTCCGTGAGTGGGCGGCTCGCGTCGGCTGGCGATCAGCCTATCGCAGGCCGTGGTTTCCGCATCGCCGCAGCCGACGTAATGGTGGTGCTCCCGCTGATCCTCAGCCGGGGGAGGGACAAGCGCGCAGCACGCCGGTGCCCCCGTGCGCACCCTGCCGAGGCACGGCTCCATTGCCTGCTCACGGACCTGCTGCGCTTCGTCGCGGCTTGAGGGAACAACCATGCGCCAGCACCACGAGAACTCGATCCTGACCCACCGCGCCCGCCTCGACGCCGCTGCCATCAGCCTCGTCGACGACCTGCGCGCGGAGCTTGTCGACCGTGGCCTGGAGGTTGACGTCGGCACCAACCCGAGACCAGGGGTCGTGGTGGTCGAGGGCGACCTGCACCGCGGCTGGACCCTCCTTGCGCACGGTGGCAGCCACGACAACTACTTCAGCGTCCGACCACCACGGCCCAAGATCACCGGCGGCTTCGACGTCGACGCCTGGGTGGTGTCGGTCACGGTGGAGGTGGCCCAGCACCGTGACCTGGAGCAGCCGAATCTCGTTGCCGGCCACCATGACGATCTCGCGCACCTACTCGGCCGCATGGGCTTCACCTGCACCCGTGAGGAGTGCAGCTACGACAGGTCGGAGGGCATCGAAGGACACCTGTCCGACTGGAGCATCCCCCTCGACGGTCCTGCTGCCGTCGTGGACGTGGTGGTTGCGCTCCTGGACGTGCACTTGGCGTTGTACCCAGACGATGAGGCCCAGGGCATGGAGCCATTCGCGCTGAGCACCGACGAGGCCGACCTGCTCCTGGCCCGCAGGGTGCCGATGGAAGAGCCGGGCATCGCCGCATCCAGCTACTCGTCAGGGCTCTTGGCCACGGGTAGCTGGCGGTGGATGTTGCCGTCGTCCGACCTCGGAGCGCATCGGCTCGTCACGCCTGCTGGCGAGCTTGCTGCCACGGCCTACCCGGCCTCGGGCTGGCACGTCTGGTCACCTCAGGGGGAAGCTGCAAAGAGCGGCACGGAGGTGCGTGTGGATGTGGCCAAGCGGCAGGCGAGGACAGCAGCCAGGGCGTGGTGGCGGCGCAAGAACTGACTGGCGTAGGTGCACGTCCTTGCTGTCGGACGCCGTGGGGCCGTGTAGTCCCCACGACGTCTACATGCGCGGGGGTCTTTGGCTGTCTGCGCCGACCCGCAGAGGACCGGGGTTCAGATCGCCGTCGCCGTCGAGGGTGTCCACAGCACCAAGGCTGCTCTCCACGGCTTGGCGTAAGCTCCGAAGCCGTGCGCATCGTTCAACTACTCCTGCTGGTCCTGGTCCTGCTCCCGAGCGCCGTCCACGCGAAGGATCTTGCCGAGCAGATCGCCGCGAAGGCGCAGAAGACCCACCAGGAAAACTGTGCGGAGGCCGCCGGGGCAGGCGCGGAGAGCGACGCCGCATTGGCGACGGCGGAGGTCGGTGCAGTCTGGGCCGAAGTCGCCCTCGTCCACGAGGAGACCGGGGCCACCTGGCTGCTGTACTGGCGAGGTCTGCTGGCCCAGTGCATCGGCCAGACCGAACGTGCGGCCGACGCCCTCACGGAGTTCGTGCAGAGCGACGCGTCGGTGACCGGGATGGACGCAATGGTGCGTGATGCCCGAAAGCGTCTCAAGCGGCTGCGCCCTGGCGGCGTGCCGCCGAAGAGGGCGACTCCGGCGAAGGTTCCGCGGCCGCCCCCATCGCCCGAGCAGCGCGCACGGTCGGGCCGAGTCGTGGGCGGCATCGTCCTGGCCATGGGGGCCGTTGGGGTTGGCGTCGGCAGCGGCGTAGGCTTCTCCGAGTTCTCATCCACGCGGACGACGCTGACGACCCAGGTACTGCTCGCCGCCGACAGCGACAGTCTCATCACGCGAGGGGACGGCCAGATCGCCGCTTCCGTCGGCCTCGCCATCGGCGCCGGGTTCGTCGCCGTGGCGTCGATCGCCGCATTTGCAGGCGCGAGTCGACTCAGTCCGCAGGTCGCCGTCCTGGCGGTTCCTCTGCCCGATGGGGCTGGGCTGGTGCTTGGGGGACGGTGGTGAAGGTGCGCGCCCTCGCTCCTTTTCTGGTGGTTGCCGCGGCAGCGGTGTCGGGGTGCTGGTGGCAGCCCGCGGATCTCGCCTGCGAGACGGACGCCAACTGCCCACGGGGCCTGGTGTGCGACCTCACGCAGAGTCATGCCGCCACCGGGCAACACGCCTGCGCTGAGGCTCCACGCGAAGCCGACGGCGACGACGACGATATTGCGGATGACGACGACACGGCACCGGTCATCGACTTCTCCACGTTCGAGGGGTTCGAGTTCATCAACATCGACTGGGACCAGCAGACCCGTCCCGGAGGCGTCGATGACTGCATCGAGGATGATGGATGGGAGGTCTATGGTGCTGAGACGACTGTCGATGATCAGAGCCGCTGCCCCGCTTGCGACCACATCTGGACACTGACCCACACGCGCAGCGTTGGACTCGTGGACTGCCTGGACCAGACCGGGCTGACGCCGGACACCAACTTCCAGCGAAAACTCGGCTTCGCGTTCGACGGCGATCAGGACTTCGCGGTCTGGCGGAACTTTGAGGACCCCGCCAACTCCATGCAGCAGATCGGCGTGGGCGCCTTGCGCGAGGACGCGACATTCACCTGGAGCGGCGGCGCCGACTACCGCTTTAGTGAGCAGCCGAACCTCGATTACTACTTCAGCGGCGAAGGCGAGTTTTGAGGAGGGCGGCGGCTGCCGCGTCAGGGTCCTGACCGAGGCGCCAACTCCTCGGCTCTAGCCGGCACTCTTCCGACCTCCCGTACGCCCGAACCAGCCCCCGGCATCGAGGGCGCATTCTGGCCGTCGAGCACCGGCCATTGGAGCACAGCCCTCGTACTGGCCCTCGTGGCACTGCGATGGGATCTGAATGGGCGGCACCGCGCTTCGCGCGGCGCGCCCGCGGGGCCTGCCTCCTGGCGCCCTCCCTCGTCCGCGTCAGCGGCACCTCCCGCGGCCCCTTGCTGATACCGCTGGCGATCGCTGACCCCTGCCGCTGGTGCCGGTGAAGCTGCCCGTGCCACGCACGGCCTGCCAGGAGACCCACGCCCGGCAGCACCAGACGCTGGCCTTCTTCGGTATGAAAGGTATGGCTGCAAATCTGCACGGGACTCGCGGCACTTAAATCCTATTTGAGGCCATCTATTGCTGACACTTTTGACATGCGCATGTCAAAGCAGATGCTGTAGATGCGCCCGG
>CALBET010001165.1 GCA_937888665.1 uncultured Acidobacteriota bacterium | reverse complement strand
GCCGCCGCCGAGGCCGCGGTCGTCTTTGGGCTCATGGGGCTCATCACCGGGCCCTTGTGGGCCGTGAAATCCTGGGGGGTGTGGTGGACATGGGATGCGAGGACCACCATGGCCATGATCCTCGAGTTGATTCTGGTCGCCTATCTGCTCCTGCGTTCATATGGTGGGCCCGGCTCTGACCGGCTGGCGGCTGGACTCGGTATCTTCGCGATGGCGAACTTGCCATTTCTGTATGTGTCGACGGAGATCTGGCGCACGATACATCCCCCAACCTCGGTTGTGCCCACACTTCCGGTTGATTTCGGTCTTCCGCTCTGGTGGTCGGTCGCGGGCTTCATTGTGCTCTGTCTCGCGCTGCTCACGGCCCGCGCCAGACTGGAAGAACAGCGCGCGACGCTCGATCGGCTGTATCTGGCTTTGGAGGACGAGTAGTGCAGGGTCTGTGTGACTTGACCGGTGTCCGGCGGGAGGGGGCTCCCGGGTGGCGGCGCGCGGTAGTGGTGGCGCTCCTCATCGCGTGTCTCGGCCTGTTCGTCGACGCGACGGCGGATGCCGCGCAGCCTACACCGCAGTCGGCGCCAGACGGTTTCGTGCCGATGGACGACGTGCCGCCCGAGGACCAGCTTCCGGCGGCGCCGTTGCTGGCGACCGCCTATATTGTCGTGTGGGTGATTGCGCTCGGCTACCTTTGGACCATCTGGCGCCGGCTCGGCAGCGTCGAGAAGGAACTCGCCGACGCGATGCGCCGGGTGAAGGAGACCGACGGAGCCTGACCACCGGCCCCGTAGCAGGTACTCATGCCCGCCGGACATTTCATTTACGTTCCCGCCATCCTGCTGTTCGGGTTGGTTGCCGGCTGGATTCTCGGCTCGCGCGCGGCGGCTGACGCCTATGCCGCCGAATTACGTCGCCGGGAGGAGCGCGCGGCCCGAAAAACAGGCACGTAGCGTCCGCCCCCTGTCTTGTGGGTCGAGCGATCGGGTCAGCTGGCTGGTTCGACGATGACCGTGACGTCGACCATGGAGGTCAGCACGGTGTCGTCCGCGATCGCCCGAAGCACGTATGTCCCCGGCTCACTGAAGTTGACGGTGGTGGTGGCGCGGCCGTTCTCCAACGGCGGCATCATCGGGGCGAACGACGCCTGACCTGGGCCGCGATGCTGGAGCCAGGTGACGGCGAGGCCCGTGGCCACCGCGGCTCGCGGATTCACCATGTTCTGTTGGTCCGGACCCGGTCGACCGCGGCGATCACCGCGTCGTGTGGCCGACTCTGGATTGGGGCCGGGAATCCCGTCATCGGCGGCGACCACCGTGAGCGTCAGCGACCCGTTCACCGACACGGTCTGGTTCTGCGCGCCATCCAACCCGATGTTGGGTCCGTGGTTGTCGACGTAGGTGCCGCTGGCCCCCATGCCGCGGTTGGCCATGATCACCGCTTCGTCAATCTCCCACACCGGCAACAACGATCCGGTGGCGGTGTCGGTGCGCCCGTTGTGCGTCACCGACCACACCAGATCCTGGTCGCCGAAATCGGCCGGCACCCTCACCCGGAGCACGTAGTTTTGTCGGCGATTGTAGAAATACGACGGCTGGCCTCTGTCCACCGGACCCGGTGAGAACTGGTTGTTCGGACCGAGGGGGACGTGCGGTCGCTCTTGAAAGTTGCGGTTCAGATAGCCGAACACGAGGTCGAACGAACCGTCCGCGTTCCTCTCCCAGCCTTCGAACACCGGCTGCACGTTCTGCCCGCTGTTGAACTTGGTTTGCGCCTCCCCCGGATGGACCATCAGCCCCACCAGGAGTCCGGCGAGTCCCACGGCGCGCAGCAGTCTGGCTGGAGTCATTGCGGTGCGGGCTGCTGTGCCTAGTCGTCGTTGTTGTCGGTCGCGGCCTGACGCGCCGAGACGGCGGCGTCGAACTCTTCGTCGTCGAGGGCGTACCAACTCAGCCACGAGAAGCTCATGTCGTCCTTCGACCGTTGTCCGAACCCGGCCCAGTTGCGCGGGTCGTCATTCCAACGATTCGATTCCGAGTTGTCGTGCCAGCTGATGACGTGCAGTGTGCTGCCCTTCGGGATCAGGGGAGCAACGTCGTCCTCATAGTTGTAGGCAATGTGCCACCCGAAATCCCAGTTGGCGCAACTGATCGACTCCACGGTATTGTCCGGCAAAATCGCTTCGACGCACTGGCGCGTGCCCAGATTGTGCAGATGCGGCTGGAAGACCGTCAGGTTGATATTGTCCTTCAGGTGGTAGTAGCCGTCGTGCCGCACGTTGGCTTCGCCGGCGGGAATATCCAGGTCTTCGTTGTCTCCGATGTGCAGCGCGGAAATCGGGCGCTCCGGCACCACGCCCTTGGGATAAAAGGTCAGTCCAACGCTCGTGCGGTCTGTGATCTCGCGACCGACTGCGTGATAGTGCATGTTGAAGCGAATGTCCGACCCGGCCTTGAGCAGCCGGCCGGTGCCGTCCGGATAGATGTCGCCGTTCTTGCCCAGGGCATATTCGTTCAGGAAGGCGGCTTCACCGTCCGGGTCGATCGCCGTGGTGACTGCGTGATGGACGACTGAGAAGCTCTCCTCCGTGGGCTTGGTCTCTACCGCTTTGACCCAGCGGTCTTCCGTGAGTCCGGACTCGCTTACCAGGTTTCCCCACCAGTCGGCCGCTTCCGCTTTGACCACGAACGGGTCTGGAATCGGAATGACCCAGTCGGGCTCGCCGATATTCCATTTCGTCATGTCGTCGAACACGAGCGGCGCCGGGAGGTCGGCGGGGTTGCCCATCGGAGCGCCGGCGTCCACCCAGGTCGAGACCAACTCGATCTCAGCGTCTGACAGCGACTTGTCGGCTTTGAACCCCTGCACACCGACATGCCGGTCAACGAACCACGGGGGCATCTCGCGGGCCGCGATCCGCTGTTTGATGGAGCGGGCCCACGGGCGCACCTCCTCGTAGGTGAGCAGCGACATCGGCGCGATCGAGCCGGTGCGATGGCAGCTTTGACACGAGCGCTGCAGAATCGGCGCGACATGCTTGGCAAACGTGACCGGCTCGTCGTTGGTCTGGGAGGCGGTCTGGGCTGCGACAGGGTCGGGGGCGGCCAACACGGCACCGATGGCGCCGAGGGCGAGGATAGCCAGACACGCGCCGGTTGAACGGCCGCGATGCAGGTCCTGAGAACCCATGTATTGTGTCTCCTTGGGTGACGCCGATGCCGAACCGCCTACATGGGCTCAATTGTAGCGCCCCGGACGAATCCTTCGCAATACGGATCCAGCGAGCACCCAGCCGGCGGCCAAGACGACGCGGTTTCCTGGCCTCGCCGGGAAACCTAGCGGCCCAGGCCTAGGCGGAACGCGAGGCTTTCGGGCAAGCCGGCTTCGGCAATTCGCTGCTGTGCGAGATCGATGCGGTACGGCACGCGTTTGATCTGCACCTGCCGCTTTTTCGAGTCGAAGGTGGCGTAGGAGGCTCGCGCGTCGGTGTCGCGCGGTTGTCCGATCGAGCCGGGGTTGATGAGATAGCGAGTCTGCTTCAGAATGTTGACGATCTTGGTGTCGTCACCACCCGGCGTGAGGTGCGTGACGGTCAGCTCGCTCCCCTTCAGGGCATAGGCGACCGGGACATGGGTGTGGCCGAAGAAGCAGATCGGGCGATGCGCGGCCTCGAGCGCCTTGGTCGCGTCGTCTCCGTCGAAGACATACGTGTCCTCGTCGAACGGCGTGCCGTGACAGACCTCCACCTCGCGGTCGACGTTCGCGGGGCCGGCTGGTAACGCCGCCAACCGCTCTCGATTCGCCGGCGTCAGCTCGTCGTGGGTCCAGCGCGCGGCCTCCCCCGCGATGCGGTTGAAGCTGTCGGCGCTCTCGACCCCGCTCGCGACTTTGTCGTGATTGCCGCGAATCAAGAAGTCGGGCTCCAATTCGAAGATCCGGTCCACGACCTCGTTTGGCGTGCCGCCGTAACCGACGAGGTCACCCAGCACCAGCAGCTTGTCGTAGGACTCGGGTGGAGTGCGGGCCAGCACTGCGTCGAGGGCGTCGATGTTGCTGTGGATGTCGCTGAGAATGAGAAAGCGCATAGGAATAGGGAGCCTCGGAGTCGTCGTGCAGTGTTGCGGTGGTTCAGTGATTCAGTAGTGCCCCTCAGCGGGCTAGCGGCCGGCCTTCGAGCCAGTCGACTATCCGCTCTACCAACTCGGCGGTCGTGGCGTGCTCGGCGTCGAGCCGCACCTGCGCCTCTCGGTACGCGGACTGCCGATCGTGAAACAGCCGCTCCATGTCGCCACGGTCGGCGGTCAGCGGCCGTTGCCCGTCCTCTGACGGAAGACGCGCAACGACCCGGTCAAAGGATACATCAAGCCAGAACGAGACGCCGTCTCGATTGATCAACGCGCGGCTGTCCGCGTCGGCGAAGGCGCCGCCACCCGTGGCCACGACCACCTGGCGCAACGGCAGCATGTCCTCCAGCGCCGCCTGCTCGACCGTCCGGAACCGCGACTCTCCGTGCGTCGCGAAGATCTCGGCGACGGTCATGCCTTCTCGACGTTCGATGACAGTGTCGAGGTCTTCGACGTGCCAGTGCAGCCGGGCACCGAGGGCCGCCGCCAACGTCGTCTTGCCCGCGCCCATGAACCCTACGAGGTAAATCTTGTCGGCACGCATGATGACTCGGGCGGTTGACGCGGCGGTCGGCGCGCTCAGCAGGTTCGCTGACGCGGCCGTTATGGCTCGCTGATCTCGGCCAAGATATCGAAGAACCCTGGGTAGGACACCTCGACGATGTCGGCGTGACGGATCTCGCTGGGCTTCTGGGCGCCGATCGCGGCGATGGCAAAGGCCATGGCCAGGCGGTGGTCTCCAGCGGCGTCCGCGGTGCCGCCGCTGAGCGGGCGGTCGCCCAGCACCTGGAAGCCGTCGTCCAGTTCTTCAACGTGGCCGCCAAGTCCCCGGAGCCCGGTGGCCAACGCCGCGATGCGGTCGCTCTCTTTGTGACGCAGTTCGCCGGCACCTGTCACCCGGAGCGATCCTCCGTGCGTGGCGAGCGCCGCGAGCACCGGAAGCTCGTCGATGGCGCCCGGTACCTCCGCTGGTCCGATCTCTAGCGCCGTCAAGCCGCCATAGCGGATCCGAATGGAGCCGATCGGCTCGTCGCCAACCGCGGGGCCGCTCGAGATGTCGATCCGCGCCCCGGTCCGCTCGAGCACGGACAGGAATCCGATGCGGGTTGGGTTGAGCCCGACGTCGTCGAGCGTGACATCCGACCCCGGCAGGGCCGCGGCCGCCACGGCCCAGCACGCCGCTGACGACGCGTCGCCAGGCACTCGCACCTGCGCGCCGCGCAGGCGCTGACCGCCGCGGATACAGATATCGCCGCCCGTCCGGGTCAGCTCGACGCCGAACAGTGGCAGCGCACGTTCCGTATGGTCTCGTGTGAGCTGTCGTTCCGTGACGACCGTGTCCCCGGCGGCGTGTAGGCCGGCCAGCAGCACCGCGCTCTTGACCTGGGCGCTGGCGACCGGTGGGGTGTAGTGGATGCCGTGGAGCGCCGCGCCCTGGATGCTGATGGGCGGTCGGTCATCGTCCCCGCGCAGCGCGGCGCCCATGCGGGAGAGCGGATCGATGATGCGTCGCATCGGTCGTGCGCGGAGAGACGCGTCGCCCGTGATGATGCTCTCGAAGAGGTGGCCCGCCAGCACGCCGGCCAGGAGCCGCAGCGTGGTCCCCGAGTTCCCCGCGTCGAGCGGCTCGGTCGGCGCTCTCAAGCCACCGAGGCCGCGCCCCGTGATGGTGACGACCCGCTGGTGCCGGTGGGCGTCCGGAGCGCCGACGGGCCCCTCGACCGTGACCCCTAGCGCGGCGAGACACGAGAGCGTCGACGCGCAGTCGGCCCCGGGCGCGTATCGGGCGATCGTCGTCGTGCCGTCGGCCA
>CALBET010001164.1 GCA_937888665.1 uncultured Acidobacteriota bacterium | reverse complement strand
GGCCTTGGTGACGGTGGGCGCCGCGACGGTGTCTCGCTCACCCACCAGAAACAGCGTGCGAACCCCCGCGTCCACGATCCGCTGGATATCTGGCACGGGGGTGCCCGGAAGCGGCGCGTCCGGGTCGACCACCGTCAGGAGCTGGTTCGTCCGACTGACCATCTGATAGAGAAACGCGCCTTCTGGGTCTCGTTCGGCATAGGCGGGAGCCACGGCGTTGCGTGGTCCTAGGTCTGGTGCCTCGGCACGCAGCGCATCGAGTTCCGGATCGCTGTAGCCGCCGGTCGTGCTCGACATGACCAGGGCCTCGACTCGTCCCGGATAGGCGGCGGCGAACCCGAGCACGCTACGTCCGCCCATGGACTGTCCCACCAACGCCGCGCGCTCGATACCCAGCTTGTCCAGCAACCCCCGAAGATCTTCGACGAACGCGCCGCGCCCCGGACCGCCCGGCACGTCAGGCGACAGCCCGAAGCCTCGTTGGGAGTAGGTGATGCATCGAAACTCGCGTGAAAACGTCGGCAGCTGCTTCCACCAGCTCATATGGGTGCCGCCGGCCCCGTGAGCGAACACGACCGGCGGCCCGTCGCCATGGACTTCGTGATAGAGGTTGAAGACGGCTGGCGGCGTGGCAGCGGCAGCGGGGCCGGCGTCGACAGACTCAGGCGGCTCGGAAGCGGAAGACCCGCACGCACTCGCCGCCAGACCGCCCCCGGCCAGGACCAGACCCTGCAGCACATCTCGCCGGGTAACCCGGCGCCGTCGACGCAGTTCCCAATCGGACATTCCGTCTCCCCTCTTTGTAAGGCTCTACCTTGCCACAGTTCGCGGAGCTGGATCGAGCCGGTCCTGGCATGGTTCCCACAGGTTGCGACTCTCGAGTTGGCAGGGGGCATGGACGCTCGCTCGGTCCCGATCGTGTGCATCGTGGCCGCCGCCGCGGGAGGGCTGACGGCTGCCGGTATCAGCCTGCCGTTCGTCGCGCGCAACCCGTTCAGCGCGAGCCCGGCTTTGACGCGGTGAGTCTTGCCTGGCATGCGCCGCTGAGTACGATGTTCATGTCGGTGTTTCTGTCGGTGCCCGGTGTGGAGATCCCGGCGGATGACCAGATCGTGCGTGGCAACGTCGTGACACGGATATTTCGACGCGCTCGGCGGCCGCGATTTTTCCGCGGCCGACAACGCCGAGGCGCCGCGGGTGGTGGTGGTCAATCAGGCGTTTTGGGACCGCTTCTGGCCTGGCCAGGTGTCGCTCGGGCGCGAAATCAGATTCTCCAGAAGCGACACGGTGTACCGCGTCGTTGGCGTCGCCGGCAATCTCCGCTACCGAACGGCGCGCCGTCGCGCGCGTCCAGAATAATGAAGTCAAATTCGTGACCCAGGGCCCAGGCCATCTCGCGAGACCCGAGCCAAAGCTCGCAGTCGGACATCGAGTAATCGAGAGAGCCCCACGGCGTCCAGAGCGAGAGGGCGGCGATCGACTCCCGGACCGCCGCATGCACCACCTCAGCGTCACTTGAACGATAGGGACGCACGGTGACCGTGCCGTCGTCGATTCCATCCTCCGTACGACGGTTGCCATTGTCAGCGTCTCGACCTGGTATCCCCGCTCAGTCTGTCAGGCGCCGGCGGCCGCCTGCGATCGGCGCCGCGAGAACCACCGCCACGCGGTGCGTGTAATCACACCCAGGAAGCACACCATGAGCAGGATCAGCCCACTGGCGACGACGAACGCCGCGACCGGGTACATGATAGCCAACGTGCCGAGCCCGACGACGAACAGGTCCTCGGACACACTGAGCACCCAGTTCGAGACCGGCTCCGGGCTGGTGTTGGCGACGGCGCGGGTGCTGGCTTTCGTCAGGTGGGCGCCCGCCGCCACCGACCCGCCTACCAAGGCCATGAGGACGTCGGACATCGGGACACCGTCCCCCAGGTCACCCAATGACACGACCGCGATGAACGCTCCGCCGACAGGACGGATGGCCGTGTGAATCGTGTCCCAGGCGGTGTCAACCCACGGAATCTTGTCGGCGAAGAACTCCACGATGTAGAGCGCCGCCGCCACCGCGATCACGACGTTGCTGTCGAACACCGCGAACCGCTCCGGCAGCTCGACCCAGCCAAACCGAGACGCCAGACCAAGGATGGCCACCGTGGCATAGAGGTTCACGCCAGCCGCCAGGGAAAATCCGAGCGCGTGACCGAGGGTCGCGATGAGTGTCATGAACTCTGCGATCAGATACGAGGCTGAGCCACGCAAGTTCCACGGGGGCCTTGGGAAGCCGCTGCGGGGGCCCTGGGGGCCACGAGGAAAAACGGAGAGGGGGAACGGAACCACGCGGCGGGCCGCGGGATCACATCAGGGGGGCCCTACTGACCGCTCGCCACCGCCCCGTGCGATTCAAGATACGCCGCCACGGTTTTCAGCCGGGCGGACCTGGCGCCGTCGAGCGCCGTACGCCCGTCGGCGTCGGTGGCGTTCACGTCGACCCCCAGCTCGACGGCGGTCTGCACCGCCTCGAGTGCCTGCATCTCGGCCTCGTCCCGGCCGGCCGGGACCCAGGAGCGGAGCCGACCGCCCCCCATCCCGGTGGCCGCCATCAGCGCCGTGGTGGCCTCCAGCCTCGGCTGGGCGTACGCCGGCTCCTTGTAGTCCGCGTGATGCACGAACGCCGGGTCGGCGCCATGCTCGGCGAGGAGCCGCATGATGGACGGCGCGGTGAAGCGAGCCGCGAGCCAGAACGGCGTCGCTCCGACGAGCGGGGGCGCAAAGTTGAAGTCTTGCGATGAGCGGCGAGCCGGGGTCCAGGTTCGAAGCGTCGCGTTCGGGTCCGCGCCGTGGTTCAACAGCGTCGCGACGAGCGCCTCGTCGTGGCGCATGACCGCTGGGTGAATCGCGGCGAAACCGGCCTCGGCCGCGTTCGGGTCCGCGCCCCCCTCGAGCAGCAGCTCGACGAGGTCATTGAATCCGGCGTGAGCCGCCAGCGTCGTCGCACTCACGCCCCAGGCGTTCGCGTCGTCCACATTGGCGCCGGCGTCGATCAGCACGCGCGCGCACGCCAGGGCCCCGGCGCGAGCGGCGAAGAGCAACGCGGTGTTCCCGCCGTGTGGGATCTCTCGGTTGTATTCAGGCTGCCCGTGAGGTGGCACCGCCATCACCTGGCTCCACACATCGGACCGGGCATGCACGTCGGCGCCGCCCCGCAGCAGCGCGGCGGCGACGTCCGGATGCTGCTGCGCCACGGCCCACATCAACGCGGTCTGCCCACGCCCGGCCCGCGCGTCCGTGTTGGCACCGCGCGCCAACAGCAACTCCACGACACCCACGGAGCCGCCGCGCGCCCCCACCATGAGTGGTGACTCGCCGCTTCGGAGCGCGCGGTTCGGATCGGCGCCCGCCTCCAGCAGCCGACGTACCATCGCGACGCTACCATTCTGGCTCGCCGACCAGAGTGGGGTCGCCCCGAGATCGTTCGCGGCGTCCACTCCGGCGCCGGCAGCCAACAGCAATGCGGCCGCCTCGAGATCGTCGCGATAGCTGGCCCAGTGCAGCGCCGTCGTTCCGTCCCCCTCTGCCGCGTCAACGGCCGTAGCCTGCGCGAGCAAGGTCCGCACCGCGGCGGTGTCGCCCTGCTTGGCGGCCGTGACGAGCGGCGGCGCGGCGGCGGCGCGAGCCACCGCAACGCCGAGACAGAGAGCCAGCAGCGACAGGCACAGACGGTGGGTGTGGATACGCATGGCGGACCTGCTCCTGGTCACTTCCTTCGGTGGACCCGGTGGCGCAGGCCTTCAGGCCTGCGTGGCAGGGCTCAAGCCCTGCCCCACTGGTGTCGCGGACACCATCGAGCTGCGGCCTAGAGCAACCCGGTCAACGTCTCGATCGGGAGCGCGCCGGTGCTGCCGCCAATACGCTCGACTGGCACGTTCATCTTGTCCATCAAGGTGACGAGTAGATTCGCCATCGATGGCTCATCCGTAAACGACAGATGCCGCCCGCTGGGCAACCGGCCGGCCCCACCGCCCACGAGCATCAGCGGCAAATTCACGCCGGAGTGGTGCGTGCTGTTGGAGATGCCAGAGCCGTACAGGATGGTCATGTGGTCGAGCAGCGACCCATCCCCGTCGGGGGTCGCCCGCAGCTTTGTCAGATAGCGAGACAACAGCTCCGTGTGGTAGCGGTTGATTTTTGACATGTGCGCGATCAAGTCGGGCACATCGTTGTGATGCGACAACGGGTGGTGCGCCTCCGGCACGCCGATCTGCGGATACGGCCGGGCGCTCTGTTCCTTGGAGATCATGAACGAGATGACCCGGGTCAGATCGGACTGCATCGCCAACAACTGCAGGTCGAGCATCAGCTCGAGATGGTCCTCGAACCCGGAAGGAGCACCCTGAGGCTGATCGATCGTCGGCAGTTCGAGCCCCGCCTGCTCCTCCGCCCGCTGGATGCGCCGCTCCACATCGCGGATCGCCTCCGTGTATTCCTCCACTTTGCTCTGATCACCGGGTCCGAGTTCGCGGCGCAACGCCGCCAGCTTGTCCCCCACCGAGTCGAGGAGGCTCTTGTGCTGCCGCAACCGGCCTTCGCGGGCGGCTCGGTCCGTGGTGCCACTGTCACCAAACAACGTTTCGAACACGGCACGCGGATTCCACTCGGTCGGCAGTGGCTGCGTGGCGCTGCGCCACGACAGGGTGTGGGTGTACACGCAGCTCAAGTTACCCGTGCAGGCGCCGGCGTTGTTCGGCGGATCGAGGGAGAGCTCGAGCGACGGCACCTGCGTCTCCTCTGCGAAGTGCCGGGCCAGCAACTGGTCCATCGACACGTCAGCCAGGATCTCGATCTCGTTCCGACCGCCGCGTGTGGTGCCGGTCAAGAATGACCCGGACGCGCCGGCGTGGATGTAGTTCCAACTCGCGTTCAGACCGGAGAGCACGATCATCTGATCCTTGAACGCCGCCAGTGGTTCCAGAATCGGCGACAACTCGAAGGCGGTCCCTTCACCCTTCGGTGTCCAGTGCTCCATCGCCATGCCGTTCGGCACGTAGAACGTCTGGAACCGATGCGGCGCGGCCGTCGCGGCGCGAGCCTGGGCCGAAAATGCCGGGTGCATCGCATCGAGGAATGGCAGCGCAACGGTCGCGCCCAATCCTCGAAGCACCGTTCGCCGCGGCAGGGTCTTTGTCAGGAAGGTCATCAGGGTTCTTTCTAGTTCGTCGCGGTCTCAGCCGCTCGTGTGAGAAACGTCGGGCTCTTCACAATACCCAGAATCAGCGAGGACCACCGATAGTCAGCCGCCGCGGCCTCCCGGACGATCCGGCGGACCGTGGGACGGTCGTAGTAGTTCAGCGGCCGACCCAGCGCGTAGGCCAGCAGCTTTTCGGTCACGGTGCGGGGAAACTGTTCCGGGTCGTCCAGGAGGAACGCCCGCAGCCCCGCCAACCCCTCGATGCGCGCGCCGCTCGTCGTGGTGCCGGTAGCATCCACCGGCTGGCCCGCTTCATCGATGTCGCGCCAGCCACCGATGACATCGAAGTTCTCAAGCGCAAACCCCAACGGGTCGATCACCGAGTGGCAACTGGCGCACGTGGGACTGCGCCGGTGCTGCGCCAGCCGCTCTCGGATCGTGGGGGGGAGGGTGCCAGGCTCCTGCTCAAGCGTGGTGTCGACGCCCGGCGGTGGCGGCGGCACCGGCGACCCGAAGATGTTGTCGAGCAACCACTTGCCGCGCAGCACGGGCGACGTCCGATCCGGATAGGACGTGGTGGCCAGTAACGCCCCCTCGCCGAGCAGTCCACCGCGTTCGGCTGGGTTCGACAGTGGCACACGTCGGAAGCGACTGCCATACACGCCGGGAATGCCGTAGTGCTGGGCAAGTCGGCCGTTCACGAAGGTGTAATCGGCGTTCAGGAGCGTCGCCACGCCGCGGTCCTCGCGTAGGGTGCT
>CALBET010001163.1 GCA_937888665.1 uncultured Acidobacteriota bacterium | reverse complement strand
CTATGGCAGGTCTCGCCGAAGCCTTGGCGAAGGCGGATTGCTTCCTCGGTCACAGACCACCTGTCTGCTCCCTCGTCGCGCCTTGCCAGACACCAGCCTCGCCCGGCGACCTCGGCTCGCCAGGAACACCCTCGATAGTGGCGCACGGCTTCAGCCGTGCGATCGCAGGCCTGAAGGCCTGCGCCACCGACTTGCACACCTTGACCTATATGCAACCCGATTTTCAGGGGGAGGTTGCGAGATACTAGCAGCTGGTCGGGGCGATGAGTGATCCCGCAAGGCATCTCTTGGCATGTTGACTTCTGAAACGGTCAAAGCGCGCGCGCGGGAGCTCGGATTCGACCTGTGCGGCATCGCGGCCGCTGCAGACCATCCGCGGCTGCCGTTCTTGCGAGAGTGGATCGACCGGGGCTATGCCGGCGAGATGGGCTATCTGGCTCGCACGGCGGAGCGTCGGGCCGACGTGCGGGCAGTCATGCCGTCAGCCCGATCGGTCGTCGTGCTCGGCACGCTCTACAACACCGACCGGCCCTACTCGACCGAGATCGGCGATCCGGGCGAGGCGCTGATCTCACGGTACGCCTGGGGCGATGACTACCACGATGTGCTGGGGGCGCGCACTGACGCACTGAGCCAGTGGATGATCCAGTCCCATGGGGCGGCACTGGACACGCGGGCGTATGTGGACACCGGCCCCGTGCAAGAAAAGCTCTACGCCGAGCAGGCAGGGCTTGGGTGGGTTGGGAAGAACACGTGCCTCATCAGTCCTGATCTGGGGTCCTGGCTCTTTCTCTCCGAGATTCTCTGCAGCGCCAGCCTCGTGGCCGACGAGCCCGGGCTCGATCAGTGCGGCACGTGCACGCTCTGTTTGGACGCATGCCCGACCGGGGCGTTTCCGGAGCCGGGAGTGCTCGACGCCACCCGGTGCCTGTCGTATCTCACCATCGAAACCAAGGGCGACATTCCTGGGAGCGACCGTCCCGGACTGAGCAACCACATCTACGGGTGCGACATCTGCCAGGAGGTCTGTCCCTACAATCACGGGGCGCCGGTCACCGACGATCCCGTGTGGCAACCGCGTGAGGCGCTGGACCGGCCGCGTCTGGCCGAGTTGTGGACACGGTCCGATGCCGAGTTGCGCGACGCCATCCGGCATGGCGCAATGATGCGGGTGCGGGTGAAACGGTTGCGGCGCAACGTCGCGGTGGCGTTGGGTAATAGCGGTACTGATGAGGCGGCGTCCGCCCTTGATCCGGCGGCAGCCGAGCGGGTCGACGCCGGGGCGGTCGACGAGCCGCTGGTCGCCGGTCACGTCGCCTGGGCTCGCGCGAGGCTGGCTGACCGTTGAGGACCGCTCCCCTCGCCAAGCGGCGTGACCTGTTAAGATGGAGCAGCATGGTGACCGCGTCGCTCGGGAGCGACCCGCTCATCGTCTGACACCATCATGACCAAGGTTGGAAGCGTGACGTCGCTGGCGCCGACACTGCTGCTGTCGATGCCTCAACTCTCCGACCCGAACTTCAAACAGACGGTCGTCCTGCTGTGCGAGCACGGCGCGGATGGGGCCTTTGGGCTGGTGCTCAATCGGCAGACCGACACCCCCGCCTCATCCGTCGTTCGGCTCACCCCCCCGGTCGAGAGTGACAACGGCCTGCAGCTCTGGATTGGCGGTCCGGTGGAGCCGGAGCGCGGCTGGATTCTGATGGGGCAGGAGCCTGACGAGGCAGAATCGGTGGAGGTGTGCGACGGGCTCTATCTGTCGACGTCGCCCGACCTGCTACGGCGGTTGCTGAGCGACCGGCCACCGAGCCGCACCCGGCTGCTGACCGGCTATGC
>CALBET010001162.1 GCA_937888665.1 uncultured Acidobacteriota bacterium | reverse complement strand
CAGCAGCTTGATCGGCCCGATGCGGAGCACGAAGCCGAGTCGGCGTGCGTGGTGACGGACCCGGTCGGGGCGAAGGAGGTCGAGCAGGAAGGACTCGGGGGACGTAGGCTGGGCAGCGGCCATGGGTGCTCCGTGGGGCGGGTGGTTGTTCGCACTCCGACCGTCTCACAGCCCATGGCCATCCTTGTTCTAGTCTTGTCAACTTCCCGTGAAAGTTCGCGCGGTTAGGCTGCTACGCCGAACACGCATGGCTTAACAGGACAGGCATGCCTCGAACCCCTTGGAATCGCTCCGGATTTGACCGCCAACCGGGAACTGCACCCAATGGATCTCACGCCTTCGCCGGCCCTTCGGTACACTTCCGCGTCTCGTGCGATGCGAGCACGTGGGGAGTCAGGGCAATTGGCCGGGAGCCCATACCTGAACATGGACGCCGTTCGGTCCGAGATCAATGCGCTGCGCGTCGCCGAGCGCAGCTTGGGGTTGACCGACGACTGGCTCCGCGCCTCACAGCTCCTAAGTGACAGCAAGGAGCCGCTCCTCGTCATGGTCGTGGGCCGCGGGAACTTCGGCAAGTCCACTCTCATCAACGGGCTCATCGGCAAAGGCGTCGCCCCCGTCAGCCGCCTGCCGCGCACCTGGAAGGTCGACCTCTATGAGGCCATTAAGGATGACGCAGACGAGTCCGCCGAGCTGACCCGAGCCAGCTCAGGTGAACAGCGGGTCACCATCCCCGAAGCACAGGAGATCTGCGAGCAAGAGGAATTGGACGCGAAGCAGGGGCGGAAGCAGACGGGAGAGGCCTGGCGATCGGACCTAGTTCAGGTGAAGTGGAAGATCCGCGCGGAGTGGCCACCGCCAGGTGTCGCGCTGGTCGACACCCCTGGGATCGGCCAGCACCGAGCCGACACGGCGGTCGGATCTTTCAACTTGTACGGCGCTCGCGGCATCGAGCTCGTCGCACAGGACGCATTTCATCACTGGTTCTATCGAGCTGACATCGTACTCTGGTGCCTCGACGCGACCCGGCTCCAGGACCGGGAATCGGTCGAGAGCCTCAGAGCGACAATGCACCAGGGCAAGAAGATCCTCGGCGTGCTTACTCGGATGGACCGGGTGCCAGGGGAGCGCTGGCCCGAGGTTGAGGCCGAAGCCGCCCACGTCTTTGGTGACTGCGTTCAATGTTTCGTACCGACAGCCGCCGGAGCGAAGGGCGCCGTGCGAGAAAGGACCATCGCGGCCCTGCGGGAGCGGCTTGAGGGCGACTACTTCTCCGACCTACGGGCCACCAAGGCCCAGGCACTCGGCAACGCGGTCGCCACCCATCGGTCCGAAATCGTCCGGATCATCGAGGGCGTGCAGGGTACCGTGGCCGGCAATGTGAGGGCCTTGAACGCCGCGCACCGCCGAGTGGAGATCGACTCGAAGCGACTCGGCGAGGAGGCCACCCGCGAACTGAACGAGATCAGCTCCCGGCTGGTCGCAGCAGCGCAAGGGAAGGTGGACGGGACCTACGACTCGGCTCCCTCGCTTCAGGTATTTCAGGAGCGCCTAGGGGAGTTGATGACCTCCGAGATCATCCAGAATGAGGTCGCCCCGGTCGCAACCATGGCCTCTAGCAAGGCTGCGGTCACTGCGTTCAAGATCCGTGACCAGGCCGTCTGGCGTTCCGTCGCCATCCGCTCCGACGGGGTCGAGGAGGTACCGGGCAAGGCATCGATTCAAGTCCCAAGCCTTGAATTCGCGGTACGTGGGGGGATCTCCGCTGAGTTTGACGCAGCTGATGGCTCCGAAGTGAGCGTCGGAATCGGTGGCGCCGCGGCGGTTGCCGGTGCAGTGTTGCTCGGACCGGTCGGGCTCCTCGCCGGCCTCGCCGGCGTGTTCGTTCACGGGATGGTGGCAAAACAGACTCACAAGAAGAAGGCCAAGGACGCGCTTGAGACCTTCGTCGTGGGGGCTGTGGGGAGAGCGCGTGATTCGTGCGAGGACGGCCTGAATCGCTTCCGGTCGCAGGCCAAGGCGGGCCTCGACCGCTCATTCGGAGAGCACCACGGCGGCGGCATCGACAAACTCTACACGCGCGCGATCGAGGCCGATATGCTGCTCGCGCGCTTGGACGCGAATAAGCACAGGCAGCGGGCCCGAACGGTACTGCCGGGCTCACTGTCCGAGGGGCGACACCACCCGTCCCAGTTCACCTTTCAGCTCGCGACGCTAGATCCAAGACTCGAGGAGCATTGGAACGCGGAGGCCTCCAAAGAGTGGCGCGGCGCGCTCGCGCGCGAGTTCCTGCGACAGACGTTCAGCTGCGGAGGGCCGCTCGAGCCGTTTGCGTTCTCAGAAGCGCGGGCTGTGTCGCAGCAGAGCAGCGCGATAGAGCGGAGGATGGGGAAGTTGCGCGGGACCTCGGGCGGGGGTTCCACTGCCTATATCCACCCCGAATTCATGCTCAAGTCGACCGACTGTT
>CALBET010001161.1 GCA_937888665.1 uncultured Acidobacteriota bacterium | reverse complement strand
CTCAGTGGCTGGGCCCAGACGCCCGTATCCGCACACCGAGTCACGACACGGTCAGTGCGTGGAACGGGTCCCACTGTGCGGGCAAGCACGGGATCATACCGAACCGGGCCGGTCTCGCCAAGTTCGCTTTTTTCGTTGATCGGTCGGCCTGGCGTTGACCACTCTGGGACCCCTCAGGTAAAGTGTGCCCTCAAGCCGCATCCGTAGCACGTCGAAGTTTTGGGTACGTGCGCATGTGTTGGGTGCGGCGGGGAGGACACACAAGAGATGCGTACCGCATTCCGTCCACGTTTTTCACTCACCCTCGTGGCGCTGCTGGTGGCCGGGTTGGCCATCTGGAGCGTTGGCGCGACCGCCCGTCAGAGCGGGATGGCTGATGGGGTCATCACCGGCACCGTGAGCGGCGACAATGGTCCCGAAGCCGGGGTCTGGGTCATCGCCGAGACAGACGAACTCGAAACGAAGTTCGCCAAGATCGTCGTCACCGACGATAGCGGCCGTTTCGTGCTCCCGCAGCTGCCCGAGGCGTCCTACGATGTCTGGGTGCGGGGCTACGGTCTGGTTGATTCCGCGAAGGTCAAGCTGACGACGGGTCAGGAAGACGTCACCTTGACCGCCGCGATCGCCCCCACGCCGCGCGACGCCGCGCAGTACTATCCCGGCAACTACTGGTATTCGCTGCTCGAACCGCCACCCCCCAGCGAGTTCCCCGGCACGGGGAACAGCGGGAACGGCATCAACCCCGACATGCACAGCCAGTCGGAGTGGGTCGACAACATGAAGCAGGGGTGTCAGCTGTGTCACCAGCTTGGCAACACCGCGACCCGCGTCGTGCAGCACCGCGACGAGTTCGACTCGACGGTGGCCGCGTGGGATCACCGGGTCCAGACCGGCCAGCGGGGCAACCAGATGAGCGGCGCGATGAACCGGTTCGGTCGCGAGCCGGCGCTTGCGATGTTCGCTGACTGGACCGACCGCATCGCCGCCGGCGCCATCCCAGAGGCCCCGCCGCGGCCTGACGGTCTCGAGCAGAACGTCGTGGTCACGTTGTGGGACTGGGGCAAGGACACGTCCTTCATCCATGATGAGATTGTCACCGACAAGCGGAACCCGCGGCTGAACGCCAACGGGCCGGTCTACGGTGTGTCGGCGGGGCATGGCAGTATCACGATGGTGGACCCGGTAGCCAACGCTGCCGTCGAGCTGACCATTCCGGTTCGACCGGATCCCGAGACGATGCCGACCCGCTTCCCGGACGTGCAGACCGCCTCCTACTACTGGGGAGACCAGGAGCTGTGGGGCGTCGGCGCGAACGAGCGGTCCGATCCGCACAACCCGATGATGGATCACCAGGGCCGCGTGTGGATGACCTCGACGGTACGTCAGTTCCAGAACCCCGACTGGTGTAAAGAAGGGTCCGACAATGCCTTTGCACAGTACTACGCGGTTGGTCGCACTGGTCGGCACGCGTCGTACTACGACCCGGCCACCGAGAAGTTCGTGCTCGTCGACACCTGCTACGGCACCCACCACCTCCAGTTCGGCGAGGACGAGGACAACACCCTGTGGTTCAGTGGCGACGGGAACGTCGTCGGCTGGCTGAACACCGCTGTCTACGACAACACGGGTGACGAGCAGTTCGCCCAGGGCTGGTGCCCGACCGTGCTCGACACCAACGGCGACGGGAAGATCACGAAGCCGTGGAACGAGCCGAGGGCCGAGGAGCCGGACGCGTCGCTGGACACGCGGGTGGCCGGCTTCGGGTACGGCATCATCGCGCATCCCACAGACGGGTCCGCGTGGATCAGCAGGACCGGACCGTTCCCGGGGGCCATTGTGCGGCTTGATCGCGGGGATAACCCACCAGAGACCTGTATCGCCGAGATGTACGAGCCTCCGTCGATCCAGGGTTCGGGCCTCGACCCGGCAAAGACCGGTTTCGCGCCGCGCGGCATCGACGTGGACCGCAACGGCATCATCTGGGCCGCGCTCTCCGGCAGCAGTCACATGGCCAGCTTCGACCGCAGCAAGTGCGCGGTGACCAACGGGGCGACGGCGACCGGCCAGCACTGCCCCGAAGGGTGGACGCTGTATCCGATGCCGGGGCCGAAGATGGCCGGGGTCGAGGGTGACGTCGGCGCCGACTTCCACTACTACAGCTGGGTCGACCAGTACAACACCCTCGGCATGGGCGACAACATCCCCATCGCCAACGGGTCGACATCGGATGCTCTGCTGGCGCTTGATCCGAAGACCAGCAAGTGGGTGGTGCTGAGAGTGCCGTATCCGCAGGCCTTCTACTCGCGCGGTCTCGACGGTCGGATCGATGATGCGTCAGCTGGCTGGAAAGGGCGCGGCCTGTGGGCCAACTACGGGTCCAACTACATCTGGCACACGGAAGGCGGGAAAGGCACGAAGAGCAAGGTCGTTCACTTCCAGCTTCGTCCTGATCCGCTCGCACGGTAGGGCCGAACCAGTTCGAAACCAGGCTGAAGTCAGCCTGCTGCACCATTGTTCGGGCGCCGGGGGCGTGAGTCCCCGGCGCCAGATTCGCGTCCCCCCTCCTTCGTTCCTCACGCCCATCGCGCCGCTTGGATGCAGCGAAGTCGACTGCGGCCCGCTGCGGTCAGGGCACTAGGGAGTGGCGGG
>CALBET010001160.1 GCA_937888665.1 uncultured Acidobacteriota bacterium | reverse complement strand
CAAGTGTATCAGTGATTGGCCTGGCGGTGAGCTTCGGCTCGCAAGGCATCGTGCAAGACATAGTTTCCGGCCTGACCAATGTCTTCGCGGATCTCGTCGACGTCGGCGACCTGGTCGAGATCGGCGGCAAGGTCGGTATTGTCGAACGTGTCGGTATTCGCTTCACGACGCTCGTCGGGTTCGACGGTTCGATGATCGCCGTGCCGAATCGAAGCATCACGAACGTGATCAGCTATCCAGATGGCTATATCCGGATGTTCCTGGACGTCGCGCTTCCCGACGAAGAGGTTGACGCCGACCGCGCTGAAGCCGCCATCCGACCATTGGTGGACGCGGCGTACGACCAGTTTCCTGGGATGATGCTTCGTGCGCCGGAAGTCGTCGGTAGGCGGGCCACGCAGGCGGGAGCGTTTCTTCGCGTCAAATGTCGCATCTGGCCAGGTCAAGGCGGCGTGCTCGAAACCCTCCTCAAACCGAGAATCGTTCGCGCTCTGGGCCAGATCTCACCAGACGCTGGGGACTGGATGGTGGCGGTTCACGACCGCAGCGAGTCGTGGGACGACGCCTCGAACAAACGCCTGCCCCGTCCCGCCATCCTGCGAACCGCCAACCGGCATCTAGAACAGTCGGGAGACGGACCAGAGTAAGGAGCGCCTGATGCGGCACCGAGAACAGCACTTTGCGGAACGCGTCGGCTGGCTTCGCGCCGCCGTGTTGGGAGCCAATGATGGCATCATCTCCACGGCCAGTCTGGTCATCGGCGTGGCGGCTGCCGAGGCGACCCGTGGCAGCGTCATCGTGGCCGGCGTCGCGGGATTGGTTGCGGGCGCGATGTCGATGGCGGCTGGCGAGTATGTCTCGGTCAGCTCCCAATCCGACACTGAACGCGCAGACCTCGAGCGCGAACGAGAAGAGCTGGCCACCGACCGCGACTTCGAAACGTCGGAACTGGCTGGCATCTACGTCCGGCGCGGGTTGGACGAGTCGCTGGCCCAGCAGGTTGCCAAACAACTGATGGTGCACGACGCCTTGGGCGCACATGCACGCGACGAACTGGGAATCTCCGACACCACGGCGGCCCGGCCGGTTCAGGCGGCTGTCGCCTCCGCCGCAACGTTCGCGGTGGGGGCAGCGATGCCGCTCGTGACCGTCCTGCTGTCCCCAGAGGATCTGATCGTGATCATCGTCTCTCTGACAGCGGTGGGCTTTCTCGCACTCCTGGGCGGCATGTCGGCCTATGCAGGCGGCGCGCCGATTGGACGCGGGGTACTGCGGGTCACGTTCTGGGGAGCACTCGCGATGGCGCTCTCGGCAGGAGTCGGGGCCCTCTTTGGCGTTGCCGCGTAACGTGTTCGAGACCTCGCACGCGACCGGAGGCTGCACCATCTGACTTCCCGATGTGAGGGCTCCAAGCGCTTCCCCCGGGGGTACGGCGCGATCTACGGTTGGCCGCGCCGGCCAAGACCCAGTTCCTGAGGTTGCAGACGAACACGATTGCTGTGCGAGGGCTTGTGCGATAATACGCACATGGCGACAAACTTGGCGATCAGCCCCGATCTCCTTGAGCGCGCGGTAGAGCTCAGTGGAACAACGACCAAGACCGCAGCCGTGACCCTCGCGTTGAAGGAGTTCATTGCGCGGCGAGAACAACGCCGTCTGCTTGAGCTGTTCAATTCGCTCGAATGGGATCCGACATTCGATTACAAGTCTGAGCGCTCGCGCTCATGAGTCTGTTCGTCGACACCAGTGTCTGGTCCCTCGCACTGCGCCGCGACATGTCGAGCGACGCACCAGAGGCCGGTCGTCTGCGCGAGGCGTTGGCCGCTCAAGAGGCGGTGTATACCACCGGGTTGGTTCTTCAAGAGTTGCTCCAGGGGTTTCGGGGCCCGAAAGCCCGCGATTCGATCGTGGAGCGCTTCGCGGCGCTACCAGTGATCGTTCCGGATCGCGACGATCACATCGCGGCTGCAGACATTCGTAATCACTGTCGGAGCCACGGCGTGCAGCTCGGGACCATCGATGCCCTTCTGCTTCGGCTTTGCGTCCACCACGACCTCGAGATGCTCACGACGGATGGCGACTTCCATCACGCTGCCCGTCAAACACCGCTTCGGATCTGGCGGCTGCGGCAATAGCAGCTGTGGTTCGCCATTACTGGCTCCGTCACGCCGCGACGCGCTGATACATGTAGTGGAGCCCGCCGACGTGTGGGATGGCGGCGACGGGGCCATCAGCCGCGGAGCGATGACCAGCTCCTCTACACCGAGGGCCTCGACCCGACGCTGGAAGTCGTCGCCGGAGATCCCGTCCCGATCCGAATGCTGACTATAATCAGCCTTCTGTCAAGATTCCGTTAGCCGACCCGAAGCGAGAGCCTTGACGCACTACGGTCGATCATATACATGTAGTGCATGAAGACCATCGCATCGCGGACACTGGCCGCTAGCCCCGGCAAGGTCTGGGCGGATCTCGAACGAGAGGGCGCCGTCGTGATCACAAAGGATGGGGTTCCACGAAGTATCATGGTCCCAACCAGCGATGCCACGTTCCTGGAGGACGTCCAGGAACTCGTGTTCGCGCGGGCCCGGAAGGCCGTCCGCGCCATTCGGGCTCGTTCTGCCGACACCGGTGCAGACGCGTTGACACGCGCTGACATCGAACGGGAGACCAAGGCCGCACGTCGGGCCATCAGGCGACGAGCGCGGCGTGGGTGACGCACCGGTCTGGGTGCTGGACACCAACGTCCTGGTCTCCGGTCTCCTGTCACCCTCGGGACCACCGGGACGACTCGTCGACGTGCTGCTGGCTCGACGACTGCGGCTCGCGCTTGACGACCGCGTCGAACTGGAGTACCGCGAGGTCCTGGCGCGACCCAGGCTTGGAATCGAGCCGGACCGGCGTGAAGCCTTTCTGGCGATGATGCAGTTCCAGGAGCATGTCACCGCCCTCCCCTGGCCACATCGCGCACCACCGGATGGGGACGACGCCATCTTCCTGGAGGTTGCTCTTCAGACATCCGCGCGCACGGTGGTCACCGGCAACCTCCGGCACTTCTCCCCGGCCTGCCGCGGGCCAGTCACCGTCTGGTCACCGCGTGCCGCCTGGGACCATTTCGTTCAGTTGCGGCTCACGTAGCAGTTGGCCGACCTCGAGCTGCAACTCAATTTGACAGGCGCCCCTATGTCGACAGATGCCCCAGCGAGGGGTTGGTGCATGAATACCCGGGGTCGCTGGCTCCGGCGTACCATGGTGTGGAGGGAGCGACGCCATGGCCTCGACGAAATCCAGCCGAGTGAACCCCAAGTACAAGAAGAGGTATCGGGTCGGGAACTGGTCGGCGTACGAGCGCGGGTTGCGCGCCCGAGGCGACGTCACCGTCTGGTTCGCCGACGAGGCTCTGAGTACGTGGACCCCGCCTCCGACCCGCCGTCGTGGCGGGCAGCAGCGCTACTCGGACCCGGCGATCCTGACGGCGCTGACCCTGCGCATGCTCTTCCACCTGCCGCTTCGGCAGACTGAGGGATTCGTCGCGTCGTTGCTCCGTCTGATGGGCCGGCACCTGCACGCCCCGGACCACACGACGCTCTACCGGCGCAACCAGGACGTGCGGGTCCCCGCTCTGCGCCGCGCCGACGACGGACCGATTCACCTGATCGTCGACTCGACCGGGCTGAAGATCTACGGCGCCGGAGAGTGGTGTTCGCGCAAGCACCGGAAGGCAACCGAGCGCGGCGGCTGGCGGAAGCTGCACCTCGGCGTGGACGAGGACGGCTACGTCGTCACGGAGGCGCTCACCCAGAACACGGTCGACGACGCGGACGTACTCCCGGACCTGCTGGGCCAGATCGATGCGCCGCTGGGGCGCTTCACGGGCGACGGCGCCTACGACACGCGCAGCGTGTACACGGCGGTCAGCGCGGCCGGCGGCCCCGACGTCCAGGTCGTCGTCCCGCCTCGACGGCCGGCGACAGCGTCGCCGGGGGCGACGGGGCCCTGGGCGCAGCGGACCCGGCATATCGAGAGGATTGCCGAGATCGGAAGACTGGCGTGGCAGAAGGAAACCGGCTACCGGCAGCAGGCCCG
>CALBET010001159.1 GCA_937888665.1 uncultured Acidobacteriota bacterium | reverse complement strand
GTGACCGATGAACAACGCCGGTCGGCCGGATTCAGCGCCGGTCGAATGCAGCGGGGCTTCTACCACGGGCTGCTAGCCCACCAGATCCGCGGGCATACCGCGATCGCGACGGCCTCCCGATCGCCAAGCAGAACGGCTGGCCGAAGAGACTCATGCCGACTGGTCCGGCACATCCAATTCGAAGCGGGCCAAGATGAACAGCGCGTCGCGTTCGTCCTGTGGCACGTAGGTATCGGTGCGGCCGAGCCGCGTCAGGGCGAGCCGCAGCTTCCGGGTATCCCCCTCGTAGAAGCCGTCAAGCAGGCGCAGGCACTCCTCGACGCGTGCCGCATCGCGACGAGCGCGGGGCTTCTCCAGCAGCGCCGTCGAAAGCGTAGCCAGCAGCGCGCAATCCTCTCCGGCGAGGAACCGCGCCATGTCTTCGTCGAACTCGCGCGAGAGCTGGCGCAGGCCGACCAGCCGCGAGCCGCGCACCGACTCGTGGGAGGGCAGCTGGGTGCGCTTCCCCAGATGGCCGATCAGCGCAAGCAGCTCCACCAGTGCGTCGAAGGCCTTTTTGGCGCGGGGCCGCGACCGAAAGGTGCCGAACCAGTGCAGTTCGAGTTCGGCGTAGGCCTCCGGCTTGGTGCTGAAGCAGAGCAGCGCATACCCATCCTTGCGGCCGATGCCGACCGCCGGATACAGAAAGGCGAAGGCGCCGTCCACGTTGTAGGGCGGCTTCAGCGCTCGGATCAGCGCGTTTTCTTCCAGCAAGGCCTCACGTTCTGACGCCTGGGGCCTCACCTCCAGTCTGCTGGCTTCACGCACCAGGGTTCGCATCTTGCGATGTACCCGGCGACGGCTGGCATTGCGGTAGGTCTGCAGCCGCCGCCTCAGGTTCTTCGCCTTGCCGACGTAGAGGACGCCCCGTTCGGCATCGTGGAACAGGTAGATGCCGGGGCCTGTCGGTAGGCTCTCGACGAGCGCTGAGCCGAACTTCTTGTCGAACGTGCGCCGTCCCATCGTCCGCATCGTATGTCGCCGGCGCGGCGACGTGCTACTTCCACCGGGCCATTGCCCTGCCTCCACGCGCGCATCGCCCTTGCCACGCTGTCCCCGTTTGCCGTGGTTGGATCGGTCCTGCTGGTGGACGACATCGAGGCGGCGGCCGCCGCGGCGGCCGAGAACGCGCCTGGGTCAAGAAAGCCGTCCTGCGCGCCGACACCGGCGACCATGAGCCCACCTCTCCGCGGGGTACCATCCCGGCCGACTTGGGGGCGATGCGACCGACGATGGCCGCTGGACGGTCGATGCCTGGGCGCCGCTGGACGGACGAATCATCAATGGCGGTGTGCGGGTCCAGTTCTGACGTGGGACGCCCCCATCCAGTCGGCGTTGCCGATCAGGCAGACTCTCGCGCCGATCGTGCTGGTGCCCGGTCGCGTGGGGCACCTCAGAAGCTGTATCCGTCCGGCGAGTACGCGACGGCCCCCGGGAAGGAGATGTTCTCGATGATGGAGCGCCCCATGTAGACCGGGGACGTCGCGGTCCTGCTGCGAGCCAACTCACGCATGAAGGCGTTCTCGTCCTCCGGCGCGGGGATTCCCACCTCCAGGCAGGTGCGGACGATGCCGGCCATCTCTTCCGGCTCATCCCGTTGCAGGTAGTGGTTGGCCGTCGGCAGCAGCCAGTAGCTGCTCTCTACCGCCCGCTTGTCGAGGTAGGTGTACCAGATGTGATTACCGATGCGGGGTGGGTTCACCGTGTCTTGCAGCCCCCAAATGAGCGCCGTCGGGACCGGGCTCTCGCGCAGGGTGTCCAGCCAGCGGTACTCGTTCGCGGCCCTCTCCAGCAGGTACTTGCCCACGTACAGCCGTGCGCCGATCCCGTCGTTGAACGCATGGATGTCAGCGTAGGCGACCTCCTGCGGAGTGCCCTCGGTCACCCGGGGCCGGGCCTGCAGCTGCCGGGTCAGTTCGGGCCCCCGCACCGCGTGCTGCGTGTCGTACTGGCCTTGGCTGAGGTTGGCCAGGGGCAGAAAGAGCCCACCGTTGGAAATGAAGTGATAGGTGATCTCGTAGGCCTTCTCCTCGCGCGCCAGGTAGTTGCCCAGAAAGGCGAAGCCGACACTGCCACCGCGATCGTGGGTCAGGAGATGGAAGCGAGACAGTCCCACGACCTCTTGGACGAAGTGGTCGACGAGCTTGGCGTCGTCCTCCAGCATGTAGGAATAGCCGTTTTGCGGCTTGTCCGAGAAGCCGAAACCGGGAAAATCGAGGATGGCCACGAAGTAGTCCTCTTCCAAGAAGGGAATCATCTCTCGGAAGTCGAAACTCGACGTGGGATAACCGTGGAGTATCACCAGCGCCGGGTTCGCACGGTTCCCAAAGGTCCGGTAGAAGACGTTGACACGACGCCCCTCGTTGTTGGACGTCGTCGAGGCCCACTCGAAGTACTCTCCGGAGCGATACCACTCCTCGGCGAGCGGGGAGTAGAAGGTGAAACTGGTCTGGGGGGCGCGTGACTGCGCGCCGATGACGGTTGCACTCGCGTACGGACTCACGAGCGCCGGGCTTGCCGCCGCGAGCTTCAAGAATGATCGTCTGTCCATGGTATCTACCTCACTGCCAGGTGCCGGTGCCGGCAAGGCCCACCAGGCGTCATGACCGAGCCCCCCAGAGGGGTCCGATTATATCGGCGGTGGCCGTCGCGCTCGCGGGTGGTTCCACGGGACGGTGCTGCCGCGCTCGCCCAGTACAAGGCGAGCAGAGGGAAAATACCGGCAGTATGTGACCGATGAACAACGCCGGTCGGCCGGATGCAGCGCCGGTCGAATGCAGCGGGACTTCTACCACGGGCGGCTAGGGAGCGGATACGAGTGTGGCTCGCC
>CALBET010001158.1 GCA_937888665.1 uncultured Acidobacteriota bacterium | reverse complement strand
GATCATCACCTCGACCGCAACGCACCGGCCCGTCCCGTCGGCACGCGGGAGCAACCGTTGTGAAATGACCGCCCGGAGCACGCTCGCCAGCTGCTGTCGCACCTGTTGGTGTTGGTGTGTGGGGAACACCGCCACGAGCCGGTTGATGGTCTCGGGCGCGTCGAGCGTATGCACCGTCGACAGCACCAGGTGCCCGGTCTCAGCGGCCATCAGCCCGGTCTCGACGGTTTCGAGGTCGCGCATTTCGCCCACGTGGATGACGTCGGGGTCCTGGCGTAGCGCGCTTCGCAGTGCTTTGGCAAACGAGCCGGTGTCGACGTCGACCTCACGCTGATTGATGATCGACCGGCGATCCTGGTGGAGATACTCGATCGGGTCTTCCACCGTCACGACGTGTGCGGCGCGGGTGCGATTGATGTGGTCGATCATCGACGCGAGCGTGGTGCTCTTTCCACTCCCCGTGGTGCCGGTCAGGAGGACGAGCCCACGCTGCCCGTCCGCCACCTTTCTCAGCACCGGGGGGAGGCCGAGCGCCTCGATCGAGCTCACCTGCATCGGAATGACCCGGAGCACCATCGCCACCGTGCCGCGCTGCTTGAAGACGTTGCAGCGAAAACGGCCGAGGCCGGAGACACTGTGGGCGAAGTCCACCTCGTGCTCCGTCGCGAACCGCGTGTGGAGGGCCGCCGGCACCAGCGTGGCGGCGAGCGCGTGCAGCGTGTCTGGATCCAGTCGGCGGTCCTCGGTCACGGACCGCAGCGCGCCGTGGACGCGCATCATCGGGTAGTTGCCGGCCTTCAGATGGAGGTCGGACGCGCCGGCTTGAACTCCGATGGTGAGGAGTTCGGTGAGCTGCATGTCACCGTCAGTGCGGCCCTCACCCCTGGGCTGCCGCGGCCGGTGCCGCGGCGACGTAGGTGAGCCAGCCGTGCGTGTCCGGAATGACACCGTTGACGACATCGAAGAATCGGCGTTGGATGGTCGCCGTGACCGGACCGCGTCGCCCGTTGCCGATCGTGATCTTGTCAATGCTGCGAATTGGCGAGAGCTCGGCGGCGGTGCCGGTGAAGAAGACCTCGTCCGCGATGTACAGCATTTCTCTGGGGATCGGTTGCTCGCGCACGTCGAGACCCAGATCACGAGCCAGCGTCACGATGACGTCCCGCGTGATGCCTGGTAGCACGGAGCCCCCCACGGCCGGCGTGAAAATCACCTCGTCTCGAATCACGAAAATGTTCTGGCCGCTGCCCTCACTCACGAGTCCGGAGGGGTCGAGGGCAATCCCCTCGCTGTAGCCGTTGAGAGTCGCCTCCATCTTGATGAGCTGCGAGTTGGCGTAGTTGGCGGTCGATTTTGCCATCGCGGGGAACGTGTTCGGCGCCGGGCGGGCCCAGGAGCTGACCTGGACGTCCACACCCTTTTCGAGCGCCTCGTCCCCCAGATACGCGCCCCAGCTCCACAACAAGATCGCCGCCTCCACCGGGCAATTGAACGGGCTCACACCCAGCTCGTGGTATCCCCGATAGATCAGCGGACGGATGTAGCAGGCCTGGTAGCCGTTGACGCGAATGGTTTCGAGCACGGCATCATGGAAGGCGGACAGCTCAAGGTCGTACGCCATCCGGTAGATCTTGGCGGAATCGTACAGGCGCCGGAGATGCGCGTCGAGGCGGAAGCAGGCGGAGCCGTTGGGCGTGTCGTAGCACCGAGCCCCCTCGAACACGCCGCTGCCGTAGTGGACGACGTGCGACGCGATGTGAATATTCGCATCGGCCCAGTCCACGAACGTGCCGTTCATCCAAATCTTGCCGCTACCAAAACTCATCGCGTAACCTAGTAATCCGCTATCTTATCAATCACTTACGAGAGTGTAGTGTCCACCCGGGCCACCGTGCAACAGATTTCCCGCGACCTCCTCGCGTACGCGGCTACTGGGCTTCGTGGCAGAAGGGGCAGCGGTCGGCCCTCGCGTGCAGCGGCTTACGGCAGTGCCAGCAAAAGCCGGCCGCCGGCGTGGCACGCGGCCGCAGGCGGGCGTGTATGTCCCGCGCCTGCGTCGTTGCCGCCGAGTCGTCCGCGCTTGCCGCGCGCGCGGCCATCCCTCGGGGGGGGACGACCCGCCGTTCAGTGCGCACGCGCTCCAGGTCAGCCATCAACTCAGGGGCGCGCTGATACCGGTCGGTGACCGTCGGCGCCAGTGCCTTCAGGACCACATCGCTGAGGTCGCCGGGGATGGCGCTGTTGAGCAAGCGGGGCGATCGCACCAGCTCACCGCGTTGCAGTTTCTCAAGGTCTTTGGGGGCCGGTGTGTCATACGGCAGGACGCCGGTCAGCATCTGATACATCGTGATGCCGAGCGAGTACAGGTCGGAGGCGAACACCGCTTCGCCGCGGAACTGTTCAGGTGCCATGTATGCCGGGCTGCCGATGACCGTGGTGCCGTGCGCGGCGATTTCGAGGAAACGAGAGGTGCCGAAATCGGCCACCTTCAGCGTGCCGGATTCCGACACCAGGACGTTGGCGGGGCGGAGATCGCGGTGAATGATCCCCTGCGCGTGCGCATGTTCCGCCGCGCGGCCGATCTGCAGGGAGAAGTCGATGGCTCGGTCGATGTCCAGCCGCCCCCCGTTGGCGATGACCGCCTCGAGGGTCTCGCCCGCCACGTATTCCATCACGATGAAGAAAATGTTGTCCTGCTTTTCGGCCGTCGTGATCGACACGATGTTGGGGTGGTTCAGCGAGGCCAGCAGACGTGGCTCGCGCAGGAGCTCACTGAAGTTCAGGTTCTGGCGGTGCGGAACCTTGAGGGCGACTTTCTTGTTGATCCAGGTGTCTTCGGCCAGATAGACGGTGCCGAACCCGCCGCTGCCAAGCGCGGAGACGACTTTATATTTTCCGAGGAGGTGATCGGCGAACAGCATGAAGAGTCGAAAGTATAGCAGCCACGCACCGTTGCAGGTCGCGAGAGTGGCAGGCGCGCCGGCGTGGCAGCACAAGGGGGGCCGCGACGGACCTCCCCCGGGGGTCGTTATAATCCGGCAATGCCGCCACGGTTCTTCATTCCCGCACTAACCGTGGTCGGACGGCCGGTCCCCATGCCAGAGGACGAGGCCACGCACCTGCGGCGGGTGCTGCGGTTGGGGACCGGCGACACGGTGGCGGTCTTTGACGGGCGCGGCGCCGAGTATCTGGCGCGGGTCGAAGAGGTGACGTCCCGATTGACGATCGTCCGTCCCTACGAGGCGATTCCCACCATCCCGGAGCCGGCGGTGGCGTTGACCGTGGCGCAGGCGCTGCTCAAGGGCCGCAAATTCGACGATGTCGTGCGCGATGTGACGATGGTCGGCGCGGTGGCGGTTCAGCCGATACTGACGGCGCGGACGGAGGCCCGGACTCGGGACGCGGAGCGGTGGGCCCGAGTGGCGGTCGCCTCCGCAAAGCAGTGTCGCCGGGCGGTGGTGCCGGAGGTCAGAGCGCCCGTCCCTTTCCACGAGGTGCTCCACGACCGATCGGTGCTCAAGCTACTCCTCGTGGAGCCGAGCGCGGCCGGGGCCGGCTCCGGATTGCGGCAGGTAGAGGAGAGCCCCTCGCCAGCCACGGCTCTCCTCGCGGTCGGCCCGGAGGGCGGCTGGGCCGACCCCGAAGTGGAGGCGGCGCAGGCGGCCGGGTTCATCGCGGTCACGCTCGGCCGGCGCACCCTGCGCGCCGACGCGGTCGTCGTGTCCGCCGTCTCGGTGCTGCAATATATCTGGGGCGAGTTCTAGGACTTAGACGGGGCTGCGCCCCGAACCCCACGCGGCCGCCTGAGTGTCACGCGTCGTCCTTCTTCTTCCTGAACACCATCCCCACCCATTCGTCCTCGGCGGCGCGCCACACACACGGTCCTGCGTGTTCGTAGGCTGCTGAGACGGCCGGAGCTTCGCTGGCCAGGATGCCGCTGAGTATCAGATATCCGCCGGGTTGGCAGAGCGCCCGGATGGCGTGGCACTGGCTGGCCAAGGTGGCGCCCGTCAGATTCGCCACGATGATGCGGGCGGTGTCCGTGATGTCCGCGAGAGACCCGCTACGCAACTCGACTCGGTCGGACACTTCGTTCAGGGTGAGTGACTCCCTCGCCGACCCCAGCGCATCCGTGTCGCGGTCGATACCGATGGCGGCGCGGGCACCGAGCTTGACGGCGGCAACGGCGAGCACGCCTGAGCCGGTGCCCAGATCCAGCACGTCATGGCCGTCTAGTGTGATCTGCTGCAATCCACGCAACGCGAGCCGCGTGGTCGGATGATGACCGCTGCCGAAGCCGAGCGCCGGTCGTATCTGCACGATGACCGCGTCGTCGTTGTGGAGGGCCGCCGGGTCCGGGATGTCCCACGGGGGGGCCACGATGACTCGGCCAACTCGGACCGCTCGCAGATCGGCCTGGGAGCGCGCCGCCCATCCGTCGTCGGCCACCGAGGCGGCCGAGGTCCGCACGTCGGGCCCGCACGCGGCGGCAACGGCCATCTGGGCGGCATCACGATCTGCGATAGAGGTGAAATACACGCGCACCTGGCCCCCGGGGGCGTCAATGTCCTCAATGGCGGTGGGGGCAAAGTCGTCGACGAGGGCGGCGATCCGGTCGGCGAACGTCAGCTCGCCGTCGTCGCTGGCGGGCCCGCTGACGTCGAGCGCGGGGTGCGGTTGCAGGGTCCTATCCGAAAATGTCTTTGACGCGGTCGAAGAACGGGCGTTCTTCGTCGGTGTCAGCAGGGACGGGCTCCAGGACCTGGTTCGGCATCGTGGCGCCGAGCTCTTGAAGGAGCGTCTTCTGTTCCCGGCTCAACTTGGTTGGCACTGCCACCTGCACCCGGACGTAGATGTCTCCGTGGCCGCGCCCGTTCACGTTCGGCATGCCCTTGCCGCGTAGTCGAAAGCGAGTGTCCGCCTGCGTGCCGGTCGGAATCTGAATGGTGGTCGGGTCCGTCAAGGTCGGAACCTCGATCTCACCGCCGAGGGCGAGCGTGGGGAAGGTCACCGGCATGTCGCAGAGCAGGTCGTCGCCGTCGCGCTGGAAGAACGGGTGGTCACCCACATGGACGACGACGTAGAGATCTCCCGGCGGCGCCCCGGGGCCACCGTGTTCTCCCTCAGCGGTCAGGCGGAGTCTCTGCGCGGTTCCGATGCCCGCAGGGATCTTTACGGTGAGCTTCCGTTCTTGACCGATCTTGCCGTGCCCGTGGCACGACTGACACGGCTTGGCGATTACCCGGCCGATACCGCCGCAGGCGGGGCAGGTACGAGCGACGGTCAGGAACCCTTGCTGGAAGCGAACCTGACCGCGTCCCTGGCACTGGCCGCACTTTTCCGGGGTGCTCCCGGGGGCCGAGCCCGAGCCGCCACAGGTGTCACACGACTCTTCGCGGGGAATCTGCAACGTGGTCTCGGTGCCCGTCGCCGCTTCGGCGAAGGTGATCTCCAGGTCGTAGCGGAGGTCCGCGCCCCGCCTGGGGCCACCGCGACGGCCGCCGCTGAAGCCGAACAGATCGCCCAGACCTCCGAGAATGTCACCGAAGTCGGCGAAGATCGTCGGGTCGTAACCGGCGCCGCCGCCACCCGCGCTGCCCACGCCGGCGTGTCCGAAGCGATCGTAGCGCGCGCGCTTCTCGCGATCCGCGAGCACCGCGTAGGCCTCAGCCGCCTCCTTGAATTGCTCTTCGGCCTTCTGGTCACCCGGGTTCCGGTCGGGGTGATGCTTGAGCGCCATCTTCCGGTACGCGCTCTTGACCGTCGCATCGTCAGCGTCGCGGGGAACGCCGAGGATTTCGTAGTAGTCGCGCGTCGTCGTCACGCTTGTGCCACCTTGACCATCGACGCTCGGAGCAGCCGGTCGCGCAGGGTGTAGCCCGGGCGCAGCTCCTCGATGATCTCGCCGTCACGGTGGGTGTCGCTCGGTTCTTGTGTCACTGCTTGATGAAGGTTGGGGTCGAAGTCGGCCCCGAGCGCCTCGATCCGCGTGACCCCGCGTCTCTCCAGCAGTTCAAGCAGTTGCTTGAGGATGAGCTCGACACCCTGGCGGTAGACGTCGGCGTCCTGCGTGTCGGCGGCCAGCGCCCGCTCCAGGTCGTCCACGACCGGTAAGACATCGGTCAGTACGTCGATGGCCACATACTCGGCGCGTTCACGCCGATCGCGGTCGGTGCGCTTGCGGTAGTTGTCGAATTCGGCGGTGGTCCGGAGTAGCCGCTGGTAGTGGTCGTCCCGCTGGCGGCGGACCTCCGCGATGTCCTCGGCGGCAGGGTCGCCACTCGCGCTCGCGTCAGTGTGACCGGGGCCAGAGGCGCCAGCCGACTCGGGCGGCGGACTGCCGCCCAGTTCGGGTGCGGTCTCGTCCCGCCGGGACGCCGTGTCCGGTTGCTCCGAGGTCTGCCGGGTTGGCTCAGACTGATCCGTAGGGCGTTCGTCGTGCATCGTCTGCGGGCGGGGGACTGTGATTCACCAATACACGGCTGACGGCTTGCGACACACTGTCGACCGCCGCGATGGCTCGTGAATAACGCATCCGACGTGGACCGATCACCCCCACGGTGCCCGTCTGTCGGCCATCAAAGTAGGTAGACGCGATCAAGCTGAACGGCTTCAGGTCCGCGGTTCTGTGCTCGGCGCCAATGACGACGGTCAGGCCGCCGACGACATCAAGGTCGAGATACTCGCTCAGCAAGCGCACCAGCCGGTGCTTCTCCTGCACCATCTCTAGGAGCGCTCGGAACGTGGCCAGCGGCACCGGGCCGTCGTCGTCGGAGACCTCGTCGAAGAGTGCCGTGGCTCCGTCCACGAACACGCTGTCGCGGGGGACCATCTCTTCCAGCGTCGAGCTTGCCAGCCGCAAGGATCGGGAGAGCAACTCATCGCAGAGTACCTGCTCTTCCCGGAGTTGTTCGATCACCAGCGTGCGCACTTCTCCGAGGGTCAACCCGCGAAATTCACGATTCAAATAGTGCGCGCCCTGTTCCAGCTCCCCGCGTTGGACACGTTCTCCGATGTCCACGACCTTATGGCACACCTGCTCGCCAGCCGCCGTGACCAGCACCAGAATGCGCGTCCCCTCGAGCGGCACGAACTCGATGTGTTCGAACCCGACCACCTCGTTGGTCGGTGCCAAGGCGAATCCGAGATGATGCGAGACCCGGGAGAGCTCGTGCGACACGTTTGACAATACGCCGTTGACCGACCCGGCCTGGCGTAGTCGCGCCTCGACCGCGGAGGTGGATCGCGCGGCGAGCCGGTGCTCCAGCAGCAGGTCGACGAAGCTTCGATAGCCCAGGTCGGTCGGCACCCGTCCCGCCGAGGTGTGCGGTTGCCACACGAGCCCGGCCTCTTCCAGGCCGGCCAGAATGTGCCGGACCGTGGCCGAGGACAGTCCGAAACCGCCGTGCTCGGCGAGCCAGCGCGACGAGACCGGCGTCCCGTGGTCGATGTACTCCTGCACAAGCGCGGCAAGCACGCTACGCGCACGGCCGGACAGGTCGGCGCCGGTGTGTCCCGCTGATGCGGAATGCCGAGACATAACAGATCCCAGTATACCTTTCGCGAGGACACTACACGCTCGTCGTTTCCGCCGCGCTGCGTGGAGTCCAACGAAGAGATCCGGCGTGCTTGGGGTCGGTGTCGGTGGCATCGGCGCCGATCTTGCCGTACTTGACCCCGATCAGCTCGGCGAGGATGCTCACGGCGATTTCCTGCGGCGTGACCGCGCCCAGGTTTAATCCGACCGGCGCGTGCACGCGCCGGAGCTGCTCGGCGGGAATACCTTCCGCCTCGAGCGCTTCGTAGATGCGCGCCACCTTCGCGCGGCTGCCGATGAGCCCGAGGTATCGCAGCTGTTTCGGAGCCAGCGCCCGCAACGCATCGAGGTCGTGCCGGTGGCCGCGCGTCAAGATGACCGCGAACGCGTGTGGCGGCAGTTCGGCTCGGGTCAGCCATTCGGGAATCGAGTCTACGACAACCTCTTCGGCGTCGGGGAAGCGCTCGAGATTGGCGAATTTTTCGCGATCGTCAATAACGTGCAGGCGGAACCCGACGGTCTGCGCCACCTGGGCCAGGTGATACGCCACGTGACCTGCCCCGACGAGGTAGAGCGCCGGGGCCGGCTCGAGGGGTTCGATGTACACCTCCATTTGACCTCCACAGATCAGCCCAGAATCCTCGGCGATGTCGTCCGCCAGTTCATACTTGGCGATGACGGGCTCGCGCGTCTCGATGGCGGTCTTGGCCTTCCAGAACGCCTCGTTCTCATAGCACCCACCGCCGATCGTGCCCACGATCCGCCCGTCAGGGAAGACCAACATTTTCG
>CALBET010001157.1 GCA_937888665.1 uncultured Acidobacteriota bacterium | reverse complement strand
CGCGAAGTCGGCCATCAGATCCCGCAATAGACCGCCCACGAACGCGGGCCGCTCCGCCGCCAACGTGTCCAACGCGATCGCCCGATACAACACGTCCGGGTACATGTCGGCGACACGCGTCTCGTCCCAGATCTCGGTCTTGCCGATCTCCAGAAATCGCCCGGTCGGACTCAGGCACGAGAACCCCTTGGGAATGAAATCACCGGCAAGCGAGTTGAGGATGAGGTCGACACCGCGTCCTTCGGTCACTCGGTTCACCTCGGCCGCAAATTCGACCGACCGTGAGTCCATCACATGGGCCACTCCGAGCGAGCGGAGCATGTCGCGCTTTTCCGGACTGCCGGCTGTGGCAAAGATCACGGCACCTGCCCGCTTGGCCAGCTGAAGGGCTGCCTGACCGACGCCGCCCGTAGCGGCGTGAATCAGTACCTTGTCACCCGTGGTCAGCTTCGCCAGATGGACGAGCGCGTAGTAGGCGGTGATGAACGTGACCGGGACGGTGACCGCCTGCTCGTAGCTCAATCCGGGGGGGATGGCGGCGACCAGATCCGACGAGACGATGACGTCCGAACTGAAGCTCCCCGGCACAATCGCGACGACCCGCTGGCCAACGTCGAAGACACTCTCCTCGTCGCCCACGGAGACGACGTCACCGGCGCATTCGCCTCCGAGCGGGCCCGGATCGCCCGGGTACAGGTCAAGCGCATTCAGCACGTCGCGAAAATTCAAGCCGGTGGCTCGAACCCGGATCCTCAGTTCCCCGGGGCCTGGATCGCGCGGCGTCACCGGCACGATGCGAAGATTGTCCAGGACGCCACGCTGGCCGATCTGAAGCTGGAAGGCTTCACCTGGCGGCACTTTCATCCCGGCCGTGTCCGGTGGCCGAATCAAGCGCGGGACGTAGCGGATGCCCTGGCGGTAGGCGACTTGATTCGGCGCATCGCTGGACCGCACCTCCTCGACGAGCGCGGCGGCCGCGTCGCTGCACGATGAGGCCTCGAGGTCGGTGAGCGTGCAATGCAGCTCCGGGTGCTCGTTCGCCACAACTCGTCCCAACCCCCACAGCAAGGACTGCACGGGGCAGAGCGCCTCCGGCCCAGCCTCGACCGCCTGCGCGCCGAGGGTTGCCACCCAGAGCCGCGGCTTCTCCGTCTGCATCGCGACGAGCGTCTGGACCAAGTGCAGCAGGCTGCCGGAGCCGATTCGCTGGTCGACCTGCAGGGATTCGAGCGTGGTCTCCCGGGCCAACGTCGCATCAATCCCCCACAGATGCACGACCCCACGACAGGCGAGCCCAGGCCCCGACAGCGCCTCGCGGAAGAGGCGCTCGAAGTCATCAACCTGCAGGGGGTTGATCGCATAGCGATCATCACCGCCCTCGAAGCGCGTGCCAGGTCGGATGAGAATGACGTGTTCGCCCTGCGTCGTCAGGCGGCTGGCCATCTCCTCGCCAATCCCACCGGCGTCTGCGAAGATCATCCAGCACCCCGGCTCGGTCCGCTCGACGGCGACGGCGGGCTCGATGGGACGCCATCGAATCTCGTGTACGAGGCTGGGACCTTCCTGGCCCATCGTGCGCAGCACGGCCTGGCGTGTCGTCCGCTTCAGCCGGAGCCCCTTGAGTGTCCCCAACACCCGCCCCGCGTCGTCCAGGAGCTGCAGATCCCCCCGCAGCGACTCGGCGTGAGTATCGGCATCGTCCTGGAGCACCGCATGGCACCAGACCGACGGCGTGGTCGGGGCCCGCACCTCCATCTGGTCCAGCGCAATCGGCAGAAACGTCACGTCCTCATCTGAATCCTGCACGCCGACGCCGAGCACCTGGAGGCCCGCGTCCAAGAGCGCCGGATGGCACCAGTAGTGATTCGCGTCCGATCGGTCCTCAGCGGGCAACTCCAGCCTGGCGAGGCACTGCCCGTCACCACGCCACAGCTGTTGGACACCCTGAAACGCAGGACCGTAGTGCATCCCGTGCGCGCGCATCCGCTCGTAGTGCTCGCTGACCGACAGCTCCTCCGAACAGGCCGCCCGCAGGTCGTCTAGCGACACGAGAGCCGCCGCGTCGCTGGCCTCCGCTGGCCACACCACACCCACGGCGTGCCGAGTCCAGGAGCCATCCGCGGAGGTTGGTCCGTCGGCCCGGCTGAACATCGCGAACGTGGTGCCGTGACCCGCGCGAGGTGTCAGAATCAGCTGGACGACGCGGCTTCCATCCTCGGGCAGCACCAGCGGGTGCTCGATCGCAACATCGGTGAGTCGGTGCGTCGCCGCATTGTCCACGACCGAGGCCGCGGCCAGCGCCATCGCCCAATACCCCGTCGCGGGGAACACGACAACGCCATGGACGCGGTGATCGTCGAGAAACGGCGGAACCGTCGGTTGCAACTGGTTTTGGAAGACGATTTCCTGTCCGGCGGTGTGAAGCTGGCTACCCAGCAGTGGGTGAGTCTCTCCGGCCGGCTCGACGGGTGAGAACGCACCACCGGTCAGCAACGGGCTGACCCGGTCCACCCAGAACCGCTCACGCTGGAAGGGGTATGTCGGCAAGCCAATGCGGCGCCCGGGGCGATCGGCATGAAAACCGTCCCAGTCGACGGCGACGCCGCGGACATATACCGTGCCGAGCCCATGGAGCAGTTGCTGCCGATCGTCCCGGCCGCGTCGCAGCGACGGGAGCCACGCGGTACCTGGATTCGAGACGGTCTGCTGGCCAAGACCGCACAACGTGGGACTCGGGCCAATTTCTACGAACACATCGCAACCCGATTCGGACACGTGCCGAATTCCGTCCGCGAAACGCACCGCCTCGCGTGCGTGTCGTGCCCAATAGCGGGCGTCGATCTGTCCCGGTTCCACCGGCGCGGCCGTCAGGTTGGACATCAGCACGATCGCCGGATTGTTGAACGTCACCCGCAAAGCCTCCCGCTCCAAAGCCTCTAGGATCGGGTCCATGAGCGGCGAATGGAATGCGTGCGAGACGGTGAGCGGCTGCGCGCGTACACCCGCGGTCGTCAGGGCCTCGAGCACACGGCCCACGGCCTCGCCCGCACCGGAGATGACGATGTTATTGGCCGCGTTGATCGCGGCGATGGACACCTGGTCGGCATAGGGGCGAAGGGCCGACTCGACGCGATCGCGGTCCGCAACCACGGCCGCCATGGCCCCTCCCGCGGGAAGGTCCTGCATGAGACGGCCACGCGTCGCAATGAGTTTGAGACCCTCCTCCAGACTAAAAACGCCGGCGACGCACGCAGCCACGTATTCTCCGACGCTGTGGCCCATCACGATGTCGGGCCTGACGCCCCAGGATTTCCAGAGCTCGGCGATCGCGTACTCCAGGGCAAAGAGCGCCGGCTGCGTAAAAGCCGTCTGATCAATCACATCGCTCGCTGCCGAGGCTTCGGGATACATCACGGAGAGGAGGGAGTCGCCAAGCTGAGGGCGCAGGAGCGCGTCGCACTTCTCCAGAGCCTGGCGGAACACGGGCTCTGTTTCAAAGAGCTGGCGCCCCATCCCGGCATACTGGGAACCCTGGCCCGTGAAGAGGAACGCCACACGTGGCTTTCTGCCTGTCGCCATGTCGCCCACGAGCAGACCCGGCTGCGTCTGGCCGGCGGCAAAGGCGGCCAAACCGGCAGACAGCTCTGCCGGCGTCTTGCCAATGACCGCGAGCCGCTGGTTGAGCTGTGAACGACCGGTGTTCGCGGTGAACGCCACGTCGGCCACCGAGTCGGGCTGAGGTGCAGACAAGCACTGCTGGTACCGATCGGCGAGGTCGACCAAGGCGTCCTGGCTCTTCGCCGACAGCGTCAGGATGTGTAGCGTGGAGTCGTCTCCGGCCGTCAATCGCTCGCGAGCCGGGGCCTCTTCGATGATCAGGTGCGCGTTGGTGCCGCTCATCCCGAACGAGCTGAGGCCGGCCAGACGCTTCCGGTCCGTGACGGGCCACGGTTTGCCGGCGACTGACACTTCGATCGGCGCGCCGTCGAGGGAGATGTGCGGATTCCACTCACGAAAGTGCAGATGCGGTGGAATCTCCTCGTGCTCCAGGGCGAGCATGACCTTAATCAACCCGGCCACGCCCGCGGCCGTCTCCAGGTGACCAATGTTCGTCTTGGCCGACCCAATGGTCAGAGGGACATCCGCTGGACGGTCGTGCCCGAATGTCTGCGCCAGCGCATGCACCTCGATGGGGTCTCCCAGCGGCGTGCCAGTTCCATGGGCCTCGATGTAGTCCACCTCATTGGGTTCGACCCCCGCGTCGGCCAGGGCTTGCCGAATGACGCGTTCTTGCGCCGGCCCGTTGGGTACGGTCAAGCCTCCGCTTCGACCGTCGTGGTTGACGGCCGAGCCGCGCAGAATGGCCAGGATTCGATCCCCGTCCTCCACCGCGTCGCTGAGCCGCTTGAGCACGACCACGCCGCACCCCTCGCCCCGCGCATATCCGTCGGCGGATGCATCGAATGCCCGGCACCGAGCGCTGGGAGACAAGGCTCTCAGCTTGCAGAAGTAGATGGTCATCTCCGGCGCGGTGAGGATGTTGACACCCCCGGCCACAGCCATGCGGCATTCACGCGACCGCAGGCTCTGTGCGGCAAGGTGTATCGCCACCAGGGACGACGAACATGCGGTGTCAACCGAGAGCGTCGGCCCTTGTAGGCCAAACACATACGCCAGGCGACCCGCAGCGACACTCAGTGTGATTCCGGTGCCGCAATACGCCTCGATCAGCTCTGGCCGGCCCGAAAAAATCGTGTTCTGGCCGTAGTCAAAACTGGCAATGCCGACAAAGGCGCCAGTCGCGCTACCAGCCAATCGATCGGGGGCCTGGCCGGCGTCTTCGAAGGCCTCCCAGGCGACTTCCAGCAGCAGCCGCTGCTGCGGATCCATACTGACGGCCTCGCGGGGCGAGATGCCGAACAGTCCCGGATCGAAGCACTCGACACCGTCCAAGAAACCGCCTTGGCGGCAGTACATGCGACCCACAGCGTCCGGATCGGCATCGTACAGCGCGTCGACGTCCCAGCGGTCCGAAGGGATGTCGACGATCGCATCGGTTCCCTGTTGAAGCAAATGCCAGTACCGCGCCGGGTCAACGGCGCCGCCCGGAAACCGGCACGCCATGCCGACGATGGCGATCGGCTCCCGGCGGGCCCGCTCCATCGCCTCCAACTTCCCGCGCATTTCCCGCAGGGCGATGGCAGCCTCCCGAAGCTGCGATGTCCGGTGGCCAGTGTCTGTGCTACTGCTCATGGCACGGTCTACTCCTCGACCTCACCCGAGTGGGTCGTTGCGCAAGTCCGACAGCATTCGGACGAATATCCTGCCCAGGCGCCCTAGCAGCCCGTGGTGACACACGCCTTCATACTGTTGCGTGACGAAGGGGCCATGACGCTGCCCCGCGCGGCTCTCGTCGTGGTGGTTGTCCTCCACGGGACCGCGTGGCACCCTGCTACGAGCGGCCGATTCGGCCCTCGACGAGGTCGCCCCTATTCTCCCATTGGGGCATAGGAGGAGCCACATCTTCCTCCAAAGGAAGAGTCGCTGACAAGTCCCGCCCCATACCAGATGCGCAGCAACCGTGGCCGTGCCGGCATAGGGATCAGCGGTGTACAATATTGGTCGCCGTCTGGCTACACGGCGGTTCCTCGCTCCGCAGCATGTGGGCAGGAGTTACCGGCTGCTGCGTCATGCAATCAACCCCTGCGTCGAGTCGTGAGCCGATTGCCATCGTCGGTATGGCCTGCCGATTTCCCGGCGCGGCCAACCCCCGTGAGTTCTGGAAGATGCTGCTCGACGGACGGACCGAGGTGGGCGATGTGCCACCCGACCGCTGGGATCGGGAGTCGCTTCTTGATCCGGACGTCGGGGCCGGCCGGCTGACGAACTGGCGCGGCGGCTTCCTTCCCGACGTCACGTCGTTCGATTGGCAGGCACACCGGATGCTGCCCGGCGAGGCCCGACACACGGATCCCCAGCAGCGGCTGCTGCTCGAGCTCGCCTGGGAAGCGCTCGAAGACGCCGGCATGCCCCTCGAGGCCGCTCAAAAGAGCCGAACGGGGGTCTTTGTCGGCATCATGTGGAACGACTACTTCCGTTTACTCGCCAAGAACTGGGAAGCCTTGGACGGCTACGCCCTGATCGGCAATCCTCTGATGTTCGCGGCCAATCGCATCTCCTTTGCGCTCGACTTGCAGGGACCGAGCACCGCGATGGACAGCGGCTGCGCCTCGTCCCTGGTCGCGGTCAATGCGGCATGCCAAAGTCTGTGGCTCGGCGAATCAGAGTCGGCGCTGGTCGGCGCGGTCGAACTCATCCTG
>CALBET010001156.1 GCA_937888665.1 uncultured Acidobacteriota bacterium | reverse complement strand
CACCAGCACCCCGTCCTCGGGCTCCAGGAACGTTTCGCAGAACAGCTGCTCGAACGTCTTGGCGCCCGGTCCCGCCACCACATTGTCGGCGGACACCGAGAGTCCGTGCTCGTCGTTGACGTACGCCGCCGCCGCGGCGCGAAACTCTGGCAGCCCGACCGACGGCCCATAGGTCGTGCGGCCGTCACGAATCGCCTGAATACCGGCCTCGATCGCGCACGCGGGCGAGGGGAACGGACTGTCACCGATCTCGAGCTCGATCACGTCTTTTCCGGCCGCGCTCAACCGCCTCGCGACCGCGAGCACCGTGAACGCGCCTTCCGGCCGAACGGTGGCGGAGAACCGGGTGAAGGACGGGAGCATCGTGATTCCTTTCGAGGGCCGCTCAAACCTGGCGCCGCGTGATCCGAAAGACGAATTCCTGGCCGGATGGGCCGCTGGGCAAAAAATATTCGGGTCAGCGCGCAAGAACGTGGCGACGGTGCGTTCTCAGAGAGGAGGAAGGCTGAGCATGCGCATGTTGGAGATGATCCGCTCTCGACCCACACCGTCCGGACCGGCACCGCGCCAGGACCCGCGACTCTATCAGATCGGCGTGCTGTCCGTCCTGCTGCTGTACGGGGTCGGGTGGCTCGACTTCGCGGTGTCTCCGGCCCGAATCGCGCTGACGTTGGTCGCGTGTCTCGGCACACAGTATCTGTGCACACGACTCTGGGCGCTGCCGCGGTTCGACCCTCTCAGTGCCCTCATCTCTGGACTGTCGCTCTGTCTGCTGCTGCGGACTGAGGGACCCGGGCTCGTCGTGGCCGCGGCCGGCGTCACCATCGCGAGCAAGTTCCTGTGCCGCGTCGACGGCCGACATCTATTCAACCCCACGAACGTCGGTCTGGCCGTGATGTTGCTGGTCACCCCAGACGTCTGGGTCTCACCGGGCCAGTGGGGCAGCCTGGCGATCGGGGCCGGCCTCCTGGCCGGGCTTGGCGGGCTGGTCGTGAACCGGGCGGAGCGCGGCGATGTCACTTACGCGTTTCTCGCGTCGTACGGCCTGCTGGTCGTGGGCCGCGCCGTCTGGCTCGGCGACCCACTCTCCATCCCGTTCCTGCACCTGCAAAGCGGAGCGCTGTTGCTTTTTGCGTTTCTCATGATCTCGGACCCAAAAACGACACCCGATTCGCGCGCGGGGCGCATCTGTTTCGCCGTGCTCGTGGCCAGTGGCGGCGCCCTGGTGGAGTTTGGCCTCCATCGACCCAACGGGCTGTTGTGGTCGTTGGCGGCGGCCGCCCCGCTGACGCCCGCCATCAACCAGCTCCTCCCGGGCCCTCGGTTCGGCTGGTCGCGTCGCGCCGCGGCCGGCGCCCCGCGGCTCAGGGCTCGTCGCCACATAGACCCACGCGCCAGGGTCGCCGGACGCGACCGGCCTGCAGGCACCTCACCGCTCACACAGAAAGGACGCATCATGACGCTCACCCGCACCACCCGGACCGCTCGTGTCGGACTGCTCGCGATTGTCGCGTGGATTGGGGTAGCACCCGCCGCGCTCGCGTTTTGCGGCTTCTACGTCTCGAAGGCGGACACGACGCTCTTCAACCGCGCCTCCAAGGTCGTGCTGGTGCGAGACGGTGACCGCACCGTGGTCACGATGGCGAACGACTTCCACGGCGACCCCCGCGAGTTCGCGATGGTCATCCCGGTGCCGACATTGCTGACACGCGACCAGATTCATGTCGGAGACCAGGCGGTGCTCGACCATCTGGACGCCTACACGGCGCCTCGTCTGGTTGAATATCACGACCCCGATCCCTGCCACCCGGTCGTCATGGAACTTGCCCGGGCGAGCGCCCCGCCGGCGTCGGTTCGACGAGCCTCACAGGACCGGCTCGGGTCGCTGGGGGTCACCGTCGAGGCACGGTACTCCGTCGGGGAGTACGACATCGTCATCCTGTCGGCGGAGCAGAGCGGCGGGCTCCACACCTGGCTGCGAGAGGAGGGCTACCGGATACCGGCCGGCGCGACCGAGGTGTTACAGAGCTACATCAAGCAGGGCATGCGATTCTTCGTGGCCCGGGTCAATCTGGACGAACAGGCGGCGCTCGGCTACACCTTTCTCCGGCCGCTCCAGATCGCCTACGAATCACCGAAGTTCATGCTGCCGATCCGGCTCGGGACCGTCAATGCTGACGGCCCCCAGGACCTGTTCGTCTTCGCGCTGACTCGCACGGGCCGGGTCGAAACGCGAAACTACCGAACCCTGAAGGTCCCGACCGACATGAACCTCCCGGTGTTCCTGAAGAAGCCTGACGAGTTCGCGGCGTTCTATCAGGCGATGTTCAGCCGGCAGGTCGACGAGGCGCACCGGCGGGGCGTGTTCCTGGAGTACGCGTGGGACATGGCCTGGTGCGACCCCTGCGCCGCCGACCCGCTCAGCCTGACCGAGCTCCGGGACCTCGGAGTGTTCTGGGTGGACGACTCGCCCGCATCGACCCGGCGCGGAGCGGCAGCGGATGTCTTTGTGACGCGGCTTCATGTGCGATACGACGCCGAACATTTTCCCGACGACCTCCGCTTTCAGGCCACCGCCGACCGTAGCAACGTCCAAGGGCGATACGTGTTGCAGCAGCCGTGGCACGGCGCCGGGAGTTGCGAAGAGGTCATGCAGTATCGCCGGACCGTCGCGGCCCGCGAAGAACGCGAGGCGCAGACCCTGGCGTCGCTCACCGGCTGGAACCTCGAGACCATCCGCACCAAGATGGGACTCGATTCGGCGCCCCCGGCCGCCGCAAGCGCCACCTGGTGGCAGCGGCTCTGGGGACAGTAGCCGACACGTCGATGTCGAGACGGGTGACCATGGGTTGACGGACCGCCGCGCGGCTAGTCGTCCAACCCTTGGGCGCGGTTCACCATGCCCGGCGAAATCGGCGGCGCGTCTCGGGCGAGGGCACTGGTGGGGAATCGGCCGCGGGGGCGCGCGTCGGGGCGAGGCTCGAGACCGCGACGCGCCAGCCGCGACATGACATCGCCCACGCCGACGCCCTCGTCAGTCGCAATACACCGGGCCGCTTCCAGTACGTCGTCGTGAATCCTCAGGGTGGTGCGCACCAGTCGTGCGTACCGACGGGTCGCGGTGAGATCAAGCTGCGTCGATGTCATGTGTCTCTCCTTACTGTGAGCCATGACATCCCCGTGCAGAGGTCGTGCCAGCGTCGACTGGGCCGCGGCATGGGCGTGAGACGGAGTAGCAAGGGCTGACGGTCTCGGTTTCTGCCACCCGGCGCGCCGGGCGGGCGCGCAGTGATGCCACTGTCGAGCCAGGTGGCCGCCAGAGCGACCGCGTGGACGAACCGCATCTGGGGGGCGCCGTTCGCGCACGGCCGGACTCCCTGGGAGGCACGAAAAAGGGCCGAGCCCCTTCTTTGGGGGCTCGGCCCTGATGTTCCCGATTGCAACTGTCCTTCGGGCCTGAAGGCCCTTGCTACGGCTTTGCTACGGCTAGTCGCCGACGACGGCCTGATAGACGAGGCTACGCGACAGCTCCTGCACCTCGTTGATGGCGGCACCACTGTGCTGGATCATGCCGACGAAGACCAGGTCTTCTTCCGGATCGACCCAGAACCAGGTGCCGGCGATGCCTACCCAGTAGTAGGAGCCGGTCGACCAGGACTCGCCCGACGCCGCGCCGTCGGTGACGACCGAGAAATTGAGGCCCCAGCCCTGCCCCGGCCGGCGGTACGTGGCCTGCTGGTCATCGGTGAGGTGATTCGACCGCATCATCTCGATGGTGCGGGGCGACAACAGTCGCACCCCGTTCAACTCGCCATCATTCAGCAGCATCTGCGCGAATCGGATGTAGTCGGGAGCCGTGCCATACAGCCCGCCACCACCCGACGGCCCGGCCGGTGGTGTCGTCCGCAACGCCCCCCGCCCCGTAGCGGACGCGGCCAGTTCACCCTCGGCGTTCGGCGAATGCATGGCCGCGACACGATGCGCCTTGTCCGGCGGCGCGTAGAACGCCGTGTCCACCATACCGAGCGGCTCGAAGATCCGCTCTTGCAGGAAGTCACCGAGCGGCTGCCCCGAGAGCTGCTCAACCAGGTAGCCCTGCACGTCCACCGCGGAACTGTAGGCCCACATCGTCTGCGGCTGCGCAATCAACGGCACCTGCACCAGCTTGTCGATCATCGTCTGGAGCGACGCGTTGGGGTCGAGCACGCTGTTGGCCTGGAACGCCTTCGTCACGGGGTGACGCGGGTTCAGCGTGTAGCCCAGCCCGGCGGTGTGCTTCATCAGGTCGCGGATGGTGATGCGCTTACCGCGCTCGACATCCTCGACCTCCATCGTTCCGTCAGCATTTTCTGTGGTGAACACCTTGAGGTCGGCGAACCCCGGGATATATTTCGCCACCGGGTCATTGAGCTGAAACTTCCCCTCTTCGTGCAGCATCATCATCGCCACACCGACAATCGGTTTTGTCATCGAAAAGATGCGGAAGATGGAGTCCATCTGGGCCGCATCGCCCGTGCCGACGTCCAGCGTGCCGACCGCGTCGGTATGCACGACCTTGCCGTGTCGTGCGAGCATCGTGACAATGCCCGCCAGCTTGCCGTCGTCCACCATCGCCTGCATGCCGTCATCGAGACGTTGGAGTCGCTCGGAGGAAATGCCAACCGTTTCGGGCGATGTCGCCTCGAGGTCCCGTGCCAGCTCCGCTTCAGCCGCGGCCGGCGCGCTCTGGAACGTGGTTGTGCCAACGACCACCACCGTGAACAGCGCGAGCACGAAAAACCCGACCCGCCAACGGGTTAGACTCGATTGCACAGACACACCTCCTAAAATTACCGAATGACCCCCTAGCCTACTCGAAAATCGGTCATTTTTGGCCTTGGCCCGTCCCAACCACCTCGAGCCGCTCCACCGGCACGTAGTAGGTGGCGTAGCGTTTCCCGTTGGTGAAGAGAACGCCGCGGCGGTCGGTCACCAGCACGGTTGCGCGCCTGGTGACCCGGTTGACCAATCCGACGCGGAGCACGCCGTCGAGGACGAACCTGACTCGGACGCCCGGCTCAATGCCGAACCTGGCCAACGCGCGCTCGCGCGGGGTGATCAGCTCGTGGGTACTGCGGCGATGATCGAAGAACCGGGACGCGATCGACTTGAACCGGTCGGCCGCGCAGTTCGAATGCGCCCACAGCAGCCCCTCGACCACATGGACCAGCTCGTGCTCCATGACCCGCTGGAGCGCTTCCAGCCGGTCGCGGCATCTGATGCCGGACACCATGATCGGGCGGTGATCATCGCCGTTGAAGCACTGAAACAGCAGTGTCGTTGACACGCTGATCTCGTAGCGCGCCTGCTCCGGGCGGCCCCGAGGCACGAACCGGACGGTCCTCCCGCCCGCGCTGGTCATCCGTTTCGACACCCGGAAGCGGAGTGCGCCCTCGGCCAGGGTGCCGGTGATCGCCGCATCGAAAAAGCGGCGGTCGTATTCGTCGAACAGCCGGCTCAGATCCGTCGGGTGCAGGGCGTTGAAGTTGGCGGCATCCAGGTCGGCCGATGACGCCAGGAGCGAGCGGTACACGTCTTGACCCAGAGCGTGGACCGCCCCGGAGTCGTAGGTCCTCGTCTCGACGATTCGGCGCAGGTCTGACCCCACCGGACACGTCACGAGGCGAGTCCCATGGGGCTAGAACACCACCACAAACGACCCGTCCGGCCGGACGGCGATGGTCGGGACGCTGCGCGCGGGGATCGGGCTGGACCCGATCCCTTCGTCGCCACGCGGGCGCCGCGCACTGTCGAACACCTGCCAGTGGAGGGTGCCGCCGGATTGCCAGCCGGGTCCGTCGCCCCAGGCGAGCAGGATGTCGCCCCGATCGTTCGACGCCACGGTGGCATTCTTGCGACGGAAGTCTGCCTCATCCGGAGGCGACACCGGGTCGTCGAGACGATCGACATCGGCGAAGTAGACCTGACCGTCGGTTTCCCACGCGACCAGTGTACCGTCGGGGCCGGCGCTCAGCGTGGTGGTGGCGATCGGGCAGGCGTTGAGTTCCCACGGATGGACAAGCTGGTCGGTGAAGCTGCGGCCTTGATCGACGCTGGTCAACAACCGCATGCCGCGGCGCACATTCTCGCCGGCTCCGCGGTACGACACCTGCACGACACCACCATGGTCGGTCACCGCTCGCAGACCGCAGCACCCACAGGCACCCTCGGCGGCAGGGCTGACGGCCCGAGGTAAGTCGAACAGGGCACCGTTCTCGCGGGACACCGCCATGTACACCCGGCGCTGGGCGTCCTCCACCGGGTCGGCATGCCAGAAGACGTAGACATTGCCTTCGTCATCAACCGTCACCGTCGGCGCCGACTCCACCCCGCCCTCGTCCTTCACCGATAGCGTCTGCTGCGGCCCGAAGGTGCCGGTGTGGTCTGACCGCGTGTAGTGGAACCGCGTGGGGTCCTTGTGGAACCAGGTGACATGCAGCAGTCCGTCCGGACCAATGGCGAGCTGTCCCCCATCGATCGGCCCAAGGCCACTGACCGAATGCGGATCGCTGTTGACGCGCTGCGGCGTGGACCAGTCCGTGGCACCGGTCGGGCGGGTCACATGCCAGAGGTCGCCGCTGCTCATCGAGCCGATGTAGTAGATGAGATGCAACGTCCCGGCGTCGTCGACCACGACTTGCGGGATGGAGCCACCGTCCGGCGTCCGCAACACGTCCACCTCGGGCATCGGGCCGGCGCACCCGACCAGCAGCGCAAGCGCCAGCATCAGGACGGAACGGTTCGGGATCACAGCCATCTCACCGAAGGATAGTCCAAGAACAGGAGTGACGGCGCCCCATCGCTTGCGACACCCCGTCGAGGCGGATACGCTCGTGGCGTCGGTGGAGCCTGTCTTGCGCCGCCGCTCCCGGAGGACTCAGTTGTGACCAGTGTCAGTGGCGCCGCCCGGCGGCTGTTCGGAGTGTCGATCACCTGCGCGCTGGTGTCGGCCTGCACCGCCGAAGACGTGCCGCCCCGCCCGCGGCCGACGACCGATTTTTCGGTCCCGTTCGAGAAGTTCACCCTCGACAACGGGCTCGACGTGGTGCTGCACGAGGACCACTCGG
>CALBET010001155.1 GCA_937888665.1 uncultured Acidobacteriota bacterium | reverse complement strand
CAGGTGCGGCAACTCGTCGTCGACGTGAAACTCCAGACCGGCATCCCCGGACACACCACAGGCGGGGCACACCGATCGAGGAAAGATCCAGCCGGAGGCGCAGAAGGAGCACACGAGTCGGCGGACACCCTGCGTGTCAGGTTCGTCCGCGAGTCTCGACACCTGGGGGGGCCACCCGCATCGCGGGCAGACCGGACCCGCGGTCCTCTCGCCGGTCGGCGCCAGGCCGGAGAGGACTTCCGCGATTGGGGACAGAAACGCCCGCGGCAGGAACGCCAGGGGTGCGAGTTCACAGCCGAGCGCACCGGCGAGCGTGGAGAGCTGACCCCCTGTCAGCATCGACAGCAGCACGTCGAGCCGGGTCTCGTCGCGGGCGCCGGCTACCGCACTCGCCGCCTGGGCCACAGGCGCGGGCGCGGTGCCCGGTATCTCGCGACAGAACGTCGAGAACTCGACCGATAGCTCCCCGAGCGGCAGCCGCTCAAGCTGAAGTCGCGGTCCGTCGGGCCCGCCGGACGTGTCGACCGCCGCCATCCAGCGAGACACGTCGATTGGCGCACAGACGGCGGTCTGGAGTTCGAGCAGAGAGAGGTAGAACTGCAGTAACGGTTCCGTGTGGGGCCGGTCGGCGAGGAGTGTGCGAGCGCGCCGGGCGCGCCGGGCCCAGCGCGGATCAACGTCCGAGCGACGGCGCCGCTGACTCCATGGGGTCCGTCGCTTCAACGATCGACCCGATCGCCGGACCAGCGCGGGTGATGCAACTTCGCCCACGCCGGGGTGACCTTCCCCTCGATCATGCCGCGGGCGGTGCCAGGATAGGCGATCGTGCCCAGATAGACGTGGACGATCAGAAAGAGCCCACCGCCCAGCGTCGCGGCGTAGTGCAGCAATCTGGCGGTGTTGAGCCAAGCGGCCCCGAACAACTCCGGGAACCATAACAACCCGCCGGTCACGATGAACACGATGCCAAGGAGGCTCTGTACCCAGAAGAACAGCTTCTGTCCCGCGTTGTATTTCCCGGCCGGCGGCACCTTGTCGCGATCGTGTGTCACGTAGTGCTTGATGGCCCCAAGCCACGCGCGGTCCTGGCCGTCCAGGAACATGTCGCGGACCCAGAGTCCAAACATGCACAGCATCCCCACGCCGAACAGCGAGCCGATCTGCGGGTGGAGAGCCCGAGCGGCGGCGCCGCCGCCCAGGACGGTCGTGAGCCAGAACAGGGCCGGGTAGGCGAACGCGAGACCCGTCGCCAGCAGCACAACAAAGGTGACCCCGACCACCCAGTGGACGATCCGCTCGAAGAACGAGAATCGATGCAGCAGGGGGGTGGCCATCAGGCACTCTCCTCCGGACTCTCCGGGCCGACGGCCAGAAAATGGACGAAGGCCGAGATCACGCCAAAACCGAGAAGATACGACCCGACGCGCTGCAAGACATTCAACCCGCGAAGTTGACCGGGGCTGGCAGTGGGGTGCGCCGGCAGGCTGTAATCCTCGAGCCGGTCCCCGTGCGGCACGACATACATCATATGCGTGCCGCCGACCCCGCCCGGGTTATAGATGGCGGCGTGCTCGTAGCCTCGCTCTCGCAGTCGATCCAGCTTCTTGTCGGCCAGCGCGAGCATGTCTTCCTTGATGCCCCACTCGATGGCGTTGGTCGGGCAGGTCTTCACACACGCCGGCTCGAGGCCGGCCTCGACCCGGTCGATGCACATGTTGCACTTGGCGACGGTCTTCGTTTCCTTGTCGAACCGTGGAATGTCGAAGGGACAACCGGACACGCAGTACTGACACCCAATGCAGTGGTCCTGATTGAAGTCGACGATGCCGTTCTGGTACTGCACGATAGCGCCTGGCGCCGGGCATGAAAACAGGCAGCCCGGCTCCTCGCAGTGGAGGCAGGCGTCCTTCTTGATCATCCAGCTCAGGTCGTCTCCGACTTCGACCTCGTTGAAGCGCATCAGCAGCCAGGTGTTCGACGACAGGTCCTTGTGGCTCTGAAAGCTGCCGAAGTTGGTGGTCTGCTCGACCTTCAGGTCGTTCCACTCCTTGCACGCCACCTCGCAGCCCTTGCACCCGATGCATTTCGAGATGTCGACCAATTTCGAATACACCGGTCCGCCCGAGCGGAGCGAGTTGAGCGGAATCAACGCGCTCGGGGTGGCTGAGATGCGTTTAATGGCAAGTGTGTCTGGCATGTTGTACGTCGGGAACCGGGTTCAGTGTGCCACGCAGGCCTTCAGGCCTGCGTGGCAACGCTGAAGCCTTACCCCACCTCTCTGTACTGCCCCAATCGGGCCTCAGTGGCGCAGGCCTTAGGCCTGCGTGGCAACGCTAAAGCCTTGCCCCACAGCAAGCTACCGCAAAATCAGCATCCGATCGCAACGCCCGGTAACTCGTTCCGATTGCTACACGGCACCCTACGTCGTGCGCGGCTCGGCGCGCTCGACATTCACGAGAAACGCTTTGAACTCGGGACAGCGCGTGTTCGCGTCGCCTACGTACGGGGTCAGCAGATTCGCCATCGAGCCCTGCGTGATACCGACAAATCCCCAGTGGACCGGAATGCCGATGGTCCAGACCGTCTTCCCGTTGACCAGTAGCGGTTTGATCCGCTTGGTGACAATGGCGACGCCCTCCACCTCACCGCGCTTGGACCAGACCCGCGCCCGACCGCCGTTCTCGATCCCCTTCTCGGCCGCCAGCCCTTCCGGCACCTCGACAAAGAAATCCGGCATCGCCTCGACCAGCAGCGGCACGTTGCGGGTCACGAAGTGCTCGTGCTCCACCACCCGGTAGACCGTGCACGCATAGGGGAAATCGTCGCCCTCCGCGGCCAGCGTCTCGCGAACCCCGTCATACCAGTTGATAATCGGGTTCACCGCCACCGACTCGTGCAACGCGTTGATCGTCGGGCTCTCGACCGGCTCGTAGTGTTCGGAGAAGGGACCGTCGGCCAGATGGCTGCTGAACAGCCGCGCAACGCCCTCCTCGGTCATGATGAACGCGCCGGGGCCGTCCGGCGGCGTCGTCGCACCGTAGTCCGGCACATCGCCGATCCACCGCTGCCCATTCCAGGCAATGCCGGCTCGGGTCGCGTCCCAGGGTCGCCCTTCAGCATCAGCCGAGGCCCGGTTGTAGAGCACGCGTCGGTTGAGCGGCCAGCTGAAGGCCCAGTCGTGGTGCATGCCGAGCCCTGTCGGGTCGTCAGTGCCACGCCGTGCCATCATGTTGCCCTCCTCGGTGTAGCTGCCGGCGTAAATCCAGTTACCGGCGCTCGTCCCACCATCGTCCCGCAGCTCTCCGAACGACGAGAGCAACCGCCCCGTGGCTCTGTCGTACCCATTAATCTCTTTCGCCAGCTCGGGCAGCGTCGGCTCGCGCGGGTTCAAATAGTCCCAGGTCAGGTTCTGGATCGGCTCGTTGTAGACCGCATCCTCGCCGTCCTGCTGGTAGAGCTCCTTCACCCGCCAGAACAGCTCCGAGAGGATAAAAGTGTCTGACCGCACACCGTTGGGCGGATCGATCGCCTTCTCTTTCCACTGGGCCCACCGACCACTGTTGGTGAACGAACCGTCACGCTCGATCCAGTGCGTGGTCGGCATATACATCACCTCGGTCTGCACCTCGGCTGGGTTCATCCCGGGGGCGCGCCAGAACTCGGCCGTGTCGAGCATGAACGGGTCGATGACCGCTTTCCACTTCAGCTTCGACATGGACTCGAGCAGTCGTGGCACATCGGGCCCGGCCAACAGCGGGTTGAACCCGAGCGCGATGAAGCCTTCGACCTCGCCCTGTCGCACCTGGTCCCAGATGGACAGCCAGGTGGCGTCTCCATCCTGCTTCCCCAGGTACTGATACCCGAATTCGTTGGCGGCGGTGGCGTGGTCGCCGAACCACGCCTTCATCTGCGACACGAGAAACTTCGGGTAGTTCCCCCAGTAGTTCACCGCGTCGGGCACCAACGGTGTGGGCGTCGACGCATCGAGGTGATCGCGGAGCGTCGCCTGCTCGGGCGTCGGCACCTTCAGATAGCCGGGCAGAATGCCAGCCACGATGGCATGGTCCGTCGCCCCCTGCACATTGGCATGCCCACGCAGCGCATTGATGCCGCCGCCGGGTCGACCGATGTTGCCGAGCAGCAGCTGCAGGATGGCGCCGGTACGGATGATCTGGCTGCCGACCGTATGCATGGTCCAGCCGACCGCGTACATGATGGTGCCGACGCGGTCGGCTCGACCGGTCGAACAGATGATGTCCGCCATTTCGAGGAACTTCTCCTCGGTGCAGCCGGCAATCTGGGCCACCATCGCGGGCGTGTAGCGTTCGTAGTGCGTCTTGAGGAGTTGGAACGCACACTGTGGGTCTTGGAGCGTCATGTCGCGTCGCACGAATCCCTTGTCGTCGCGCTGATAGGCCCAGGATGTCTTGTCGTACGCGCTCGCCGCCTCGTCGAACCCGGAGAACAGCCCCTCCTCGAACCCAAAGTCGCCGCTGACCAGGAACGACGCGTTGGTGTGCGCCAGCACGTAGTCGGCGTGGTGCAAATCGTTGGCCAGCATGTGCCGGATCAGCCCGCCGAGGACGGCAATGTCTGACCCCGGCCGGATCTGCATGTGCTTGTCGGCCACCGCCGAGGTGCGCGTGAACCGCGGGTCAATCGTGACCAGCGTCGCGTTGTTCTCGTCGCGCGCTTCGAGCGCCCACTTGAAACCGCATGGGTGGTTCTCCGCCGGATTTGCGCCCATCACCAGGATGACATCGGCGTTCTTGATGTCTTTCCAATGATTGGTCATCGCCCCCCGACCGAACGTGGCGGCCAGACTGGCCACCGTGGGGCTGTGTCAAATACGGGCCTGATGTTCTATGTAGGTCAGCCCCATGGCGCGCATCGTCTTCGTGATCAGATACGCATCCTCGTTGGCGACCGTGGCGCTGCCGACCCAGGCGATCCCGTTGGTGCGGTTGACGGTGCGTCCCTGGCTGTCGCGCTCAATAAAGGTGTTATCACGCGATTCCTTGAACTTGCGCGCGAACCAGTCCATCGCGAAGTCCCAATCGACTTCTTGCCACTCATCCGCGCCGGCCGCCCGGTACATCGGACTCTTGCGCAGTCGCGGACTGATGGCGAGCTGCATCTGCGACGCGCCCTTCGGGCAGAGCGTACCGCCGTTGATTGGGCTGTCGGGGTCGCCCTCGACGTGAATGACGGTGTTGGTGGTGTTCAACCCGCCGCTGCCG
>CALBET010001154.1 GCA_937888665.1 uncultured Acidobacteriota bacterium | reverse complement strand
GATGAACCAGGGCCGCCGCTTGTTGTGCGATCGCGCTGAACACCCGCTCGATCGACGACTCTGGGTCGCCCTCCACGCCTTCGAACATGTCGTCGGGCAAGCGCAACGTCGGTAGATCGCTCGCCGCTTCAATCTGCGCTTGTTGCAGGGCGTCGATCAGCTGTAGCGCCGCGTACCGCCGTGTAACCAAGCTGAGGTTGTTCTCCCGCAGCGCTTCGAAGATGTCACGAGCTCCTGATGGCACGCCGTTTGGGCTGCCTGTGGCGAAGGCGTCTGGCACGAGCCGCTCCAACGTCGCCCAGGTCGAGCGTGCTCGACTCTCGATGGTCGCCCGCGCGTCCTCGTATGCGCGCTCCTCTCCGCCAAGGCCAAAGACGCCAACCCTCCGATCAACTCCACCGTCCATGGTATTGGACACCAACGCCGCTTTGGTTCGGTCGACATGAGCGCTCACCTTATTCAACACGTGCCGCACGAGCGTCGCCTCGGTGGTGGGTAGATAGTCTCCTTCCGGGCGCGCGTTCGAGGCGTGTTGTGGAGCGCCGATCACCGCCGCGGCGATGGCCTGAAATAGGCTTGAGCGACTAAGCTCCGCAAAGCCGGCGTTCTCGTCATAGGCCGGGGTCTCGTCGAGAAAACCGATCTCGCCGTCGCCCGTCGGACGATGAAATCCCCAGTGGCCGTGTTCAAACACCGACGCATAGGTGCCTCGTCTATTTCGCTTCGCCTCGGCATTGGCCAAGAGACGGGTGCGGCGCGTGAAGATGTCGTCGACGAGCTGATCTCGCTCTTTTGCGGATCGCTCGCCAAACTCCCGCTCCTCCACTAGCTCGCCGACGTTGACCCGGCTCCTAACGCAGTTGTAGCGGTCGTCACTTCGCAGGTTAGCGTAGACGTCGGCGCCAGGCGGCGAGCGAAGAAACTGGCTCTTCAGCATATCTAGCGCCGCCAGCTTCGCGGAATACTCGATGATTCCATCCGACGGTACGATCATCACGGCCGCGCCGAAAGTCGCGTAGAAGGTCGTAAAACCCTGAATGCCCTTGTCGGCGAAGTCATGCGGCACGAGCACCCGCTGATGTTGGGTGAAGTTATCGTAGTCGCCGCACTGCTCCTTGAATAGCCCGTGAAACAACTGCAAGTAGAGGCCATCACCAGCCGCCTCTGGCACGGACTGAACTGTGAAGGACTCCGGCTTGTCGACTACATAGAGAAAGTCGAATGGCTTGGACCGCACGATACGCTTGCTCGGGTCGGACCCGTCATAGTGCAGGACGTGGCCGTTGCGCGGAAAGAAGTCCGATTGCGGCGCGCCCAAGCGCATCATGTGCTCAAATTCTTTGAGGGCGGCGTAGCCATTTGCAGAGGTACCATCGCGATTGACACCGACGACGTTGTCAAAGACGGTTGGGAGCACCGAGACGCCAATGATGGTGGGAGAGCCCACCTCAAGCACGATGTCGCGCATCAAGTAGGCGAGGACGAGTTGGGCCCCTGAACCGGTTCCGCCGGCGACTGATGCGGCGATGACGACACGCACCTCCCGGGGTTCCATACGACGGTAGCCATTATCGTGGGTCTTGAGCTCCTCCACAAGCGCGCGCAGCCGCGGAATGAAGTCGGAGTGTTTCATCGTATAGTAGGTGCCGAGACGAGACTCGATTCGAATCTGGCCGGCACCGGCGGTGTCTCCGGCACGAAACCGGTAGGATTTGGGTACCCACTGCGTAAAATGTTCGTCTTCATCGAGGAACGACTTGCCGGAGGCCAGGGCGGCGTACTCCTCCTTCGCGAAGTCGGAAATCAGGAAAGTCTCGTCGCAGTACTCTCGGGCGGCTTCGAGGTCGTTGATGTTTGTGTCCACGTAGGCAAACTTCGTCAGCGCACGATATTTATCCTCGTAGTCGGCTCGCTTCTTGAGGTGCGTGTGCACGCGTTTGATGATCTTGCCGCCACATCCGCCCAGACCCAGAAAGATCGTCGGCACCACTGTGCTGGTTTTGGTCATCCGCTCTTTAACGATCACGGTCTTCTTCTCAGCCATGGCTCACTCCTTCGGGTTCACGGACGTTATTCGTTCGGCAGCGCGTGCGCTCCAGCGCGTTGAGGCCTCATGGCCAAGACATGGCCAAAACATGGCCAAGACATCGTCAAGACAAGTCCACCTTCCATTCGCGGACGGCGGATGCTCTAGACGCACCCTGCGGCGTAAAGGTTTGCGAGCCGCTGAACGGTCCATCGCTTGATTTCTTGCTGGTGGCGGCGCCACCGACAGTGAGCGCCTCGCCACGCGGCGTCGTGTCGTTAACCAGCACCGCGCCCTTCTTTGACTGCGTGCGACGCCTCGGTGCGACGAATAAACGGTTCTGTCGCAGCTGAGACTTGGGGCTCGAAGCCGTGCGCGTCGTCGCTACCCATTCGCCTGTGAGGACCTTCACAGAAGGGTTGTCCGCGTCGCCGAGGACGAATGGCACCACCTTCCAGATGCTCTTGCGCGCGAATCCTAGCTCGACCAATAGCCCCACGTGGGTCAACAGGTGACGGGCCGGCCCTGGGCCCAGCTTTCTAGACCAAGCAGCGCGTCGAACCGGGACCGGCGACGGCTGCAGGTTCTCGTTCTTGAAACTTACTTTGGAAGCCAGGCATTTACTGAGCGTGTCGACCGTCAAGCCATGGACACCGTTAGCGATGTTTCGAATGAACCACGCGAGAAATATGAGGATCGCTGCGGTCACCACCAGCGCCAACCACTTCCAATAGCACGCGAACCAGGCGGACTCTGTGATGACGATCTCGACGGGCACTCTCGTAATTTTACCGCGGCGCGTCTTGGCGCCCTCGATCAACAGGTCACCCGTGAAATGTTGTTCCCGTGCGCTACAGCATGCATCGGCGCGGACACGGAGTAGCAGCGGCTTGGGTTGGCCACCTGTCGCCGCTAGGTGACTCGGGCCGCCGGAGCCGCCGCCGCGACGAAGCGACGAGTTGGCACCAGCGACTAGGGAGCGCCAGGCGCGGGTGCTGATGTCGAGCGTTTCGACATGCAGGTCTTCCACTGGAAAGTCGGATCCCAACCGTGGCGCAAATCGTACGCGCCAGTTCAGGTCCTGTGGTGGCGTGGCCGTGACGATCTGGAGTGGGGCGGAGGGGCTCACGTCGTCCGCGGCCACGCGCCACTTTAGCGGTTTCTTCTCGTCGGCGTTGAGCGTCAGACCGTTGCGCCACGTACCTTGTACCCGCAGCATCAACTTGGCTCGCGGCGCCCCACGATCGTCACCGATGAACGTGATTTCGATCCCGAAATCAATGGGTTTGTCCACGTCAGCGCCAACCCCACACCAGACGCTTGGCCGCAGCTCGACCGGGATGTCTTGGTCGGCCACCGCCGTCACCTTGGCACCCGCAGGCTTATTACCGACCCATAGGCGCAGCGACCGTTCCGGCTTGGGTCCGTGATCCCAACGTGCTCGGGCGATCAACTTCAAATTCGAGAAGTTGCCCCGGAGTTGAAAAGACGATTTGCCCGCTCCGCCCGGGTGGATGGCGGGCTTGAGTTTGAGACTCATTGGCTCGGCGATGATCGATGAGTCCGAGCAGTGGTACTGACCGGTCGCACCCATTCGAAACAGCCCTTCACCAGACCCTCCAAGTTTTACATAAACCCAGGGCGTGAAGGAGACAGCGTCAGAACAGTCGAGTTCGGTTGAGAACGTGTTCAGCGTTCCGCCGGCGTCCCGAGCACCAGTGAGCCCGTTGGGGTGGAGCCCCTTCCACTGTTCGACGCTCGCGAATTTCGCCGAGTCCGCAGTCGCTGCAGCCAATCCAGTCTGAATATAGCCGAACCCTTCGTCGACCACGTTGCCCTGACGATCGAGGAGGCGCACAACTCGGCAGACTGGCTGACCCTTTTCGAACTGTGTTTGACCGTTCTTGCAAGCGTTTGAGTCGGCACACTTGCCGGCGCAGGCGACCGCTTCGACGCGAAGGCGATAGTCCGGAAGCTGGATGACCGTCCAATTATTGACGCCGCGAACACGCAACTCGGGCTTGCCGACGTCGCGCCCGGAATAGCTGGCGATAGCGAGTCGATAGCTGTTTTTCCCCTCGGTGTGGCGAAAGACTTCGCTCGTGACGTCCGACAGCGGGACCTTTTTCCCCGTGGTTCGATCATGAACTTCGAGATCCATAGTCTCATTTGCGTTCGCCAGCGCGACACCGATGAGATAGACCTTCTCGGCGCCTGGATACGCGACCATCGGACCTTCGGTCGTCTGAGGCGGGCGTGGTGGAACATGCCGAGCACGCGCCAAGGCTTCGACGAACGGTCCGAGAATTGTGCCGGGTTTCCGTGCGTCGACCTCCAAGTGTCGCCCGCCCGTAGCCTTCGCGAGCAGATCCACCTCGCGAGTGTACTTGTTGTTGCGAAACGTCATTAAGGAGACGTCCAGCGACAGTCCATGCGCTGCTTGTTTGAGGCGTTTTGCGATAAGTTCGTGTTCGAACCGATCAGGTTGGCCAGTGCCCAACTCGCAGCGACCATCCGTCAGAAAGAACACATGGACGGCTCCTGCCGCTCCAGGGGCAACGCGCTGCATCGAAGTCGCGTAGTCATTCACAATCTGGATGACTCGGTCGAACCCGTTCGAACACGGTGTCGACTGTCCAGGGTAGTCCGCGATCGCGCACGAACTCCAGCCGGACACGGGTCCGTTTCGGCACGTCGCGGACCGCGCCGGGTCGAGACGTTGAAGCAAGTCCGCTCGGTGCCGGCTGGTTAATAAGGCCACAGGCAGCTGCTTGGCCGCGCCACTTTGTTCTACCCACAACGGCACGATGGTCGCAGCGTCCTTTGAGTCGAGCACTTTCACGATCGCGCGGGCGGCGAACACCGCTAGTCGGTTCACGTCGGATCCGCTTTGGCCTCGCATCGAGGCCGAATTGTCTATCAGGAAGATATAGGCCGGCTCCAACGGCTCAGCAGCCCATGTCACGGCAGATCCGCAGATAGTCATGACAAACCCGACGAACGCGACCAAACGCGTACTGCGAGCACGACCTCGATCGGCCTGATCACGAACTGTAACTGCGTTTCGACGTGCCATACGTCTCCCAACGCGTGTTGTGTGCAACTAGCGGGACGAAAGCTAGCGGTCATCCGAAAAGCTGTCAAGCACGCCCCGAGGTAAGGGCGCGGATCCGGAAAGTTGGTCGAGCTATGAAGTAGCCATGAAGACGAAGGG
>CALBET010001153.1 GCA_937888665.1 uncultured Acidobacteriota bacterium | reverse complement strand
CGTGTGCTCGGCGGCCTGCACCGCGTAGTTCGTCTCGACCAACCGCCGCCTGGCGTCGTCAGTCAGCTCGACGAGTGACATGTACAGCGGGAGCGCCGGGAGCAGGATCGCGGCGAGGATCGCCACCCCACGCGCGAGTGGGTCGGTGTGGCGGAACCAGGTCCATAACCGTCGCCAGCGGAGGGCCAAGGTCAGCGCCATGCCGGTGATCAGCAGCGAGGGCCAGGATGGCCCCCAGTCGGTCGCCACGACAAGCCCCACGGGGAGCAGTACCGACGGCGCCACGATCCACTGCCATCGGCGGCGGACGTGAACGGGCCATCGCGCCAACCCCGCCGCCATCGACACGCCGATCGCCCAGACGGTGGCCGCACTCCAGAGCACCAACGCCAGTTGGAGAGCCACGCGAGAGCTGTCGAACGGCTGCAACGCGGTGTGCAGGAGGTAGACGTCGGCGCCATCCACCGTATCGCGCAGCAGCGTCTGCTGGCCCGCCAGCAGCAGCGTCGTCGCCGCCACGGCGCCCGCGTGCCACCACGCGAGACTCCTCATCGACGGCGCCACCGCTCGCCCCGCGCGCCGCGCCCAGCGCGAGCGGTTCACGGCATCGGCCAGGAGGGCGACCACAACGCAGAACACCGCCGCCGTGAGCAACAGATCGAGCGGGGTGCGAATCACGGGGCCCCACCGGACAGACCGGTAGGCGTCTGGCGAGAAGAGGGACAGGTTCAGCAGGTCCGGCGCGCCAGCGAACCAGAACAGAGCGCGAGCCACCAGCACCCCACCGACCATCCAGCCGAGCGTGCGGGCGGCGCCGAGCGCGGCGCCAGACGCCCCGGCGCGGCCGCCGGCGAACATCGCGATGAATCCCAGGACCACGAGCACGAGCGCGAACACGCGTCTGCGCCACCGTGTCCGCAGGTCTGCGATATCGCCAAGGTCGATGGCGGCGGTGATCAGCGGCTGACCACTGGCATCGGTGACCTCAAAACGATGGACACCGACCCCAGCTTGGACACCTGCGCTGGCCGCACCGCCGGCCACACCAATAGTCGCGCGCCCCACCGCGGTCTCAAGACTGAACCCGAGATCCGGGTCCATCGTCCTCGTGGGCGAGGCGAGCACCCGCTCGACGAGGACGGCGCCCAGGCTTCGGACGAGGCCGCCGGGCTCGGCCGCCGGCTCGACCACCGGCACAAGGCGAACCAGTCGCAATCCGGCGGCGTCCACATCGGCAAATCCGATAGCGGTACCAAGCCCACGATTTCGACTCAGTTCGCCGGGACGTCCGCTCCAGGCCCGCGGCTCCCCGCGGGGGTCATAGATGGTGATCGCAAGACCCGGGGCCGCCTGCGCCTCCGCGGTCGCCTGAACCAACTCGAACAAGCCACGGGTGGCGGGGCGGTCATCCGCCAGCGCACGGCGTACCTCGGCCCGACCCGCGAGGGCCTGAGCGGCCCGGCTGAGCGCCGCATCGAGCGATCGGACGCGGGTGGTGAGCTCTCGCTCCACCCGCGCCACCGCCGCGTCATCCGTCCACCCGACGAGCACCCGCTCGCCGAGCCAGCCGAGGAACGCGACGACGACGATGGTCCCCGCGGCGAGCGCAAGAAAACGACGCCAGTTGAGGACAGCTGTCATCCGTTAGTCCGGCTCGTGGTGGGTTGGCGACTCGCGGTTACAGGACACCTGCAGCCAGGATACAGGCCTCTGGGCTCGGTGGGAACAGAGGCTCGTGGGACGGACCCGCCGCCGCCCCGTGCCACACACGCCGCCCGTGATGGGGGGGTGCAAGGAAGATGCCGGGCGCGGACATCCCCTGATGCGGCCACGACTTGGAGGCTCGAGGCGAGAACGGGACGCCAGGGAGCGTCAGAACTGGCGGGGTCGCTCAGGGCAACGCCACGATATACCAATCGAGCGCCCGGTCGTCGGCGACTCGCTGCCCCGCAGTTTCCGCCGACTCGCGGTCCGGAAAGTCTCCAATCCGCACCCGATAGAGCTGCGGGTCGTCACCGGGGAGTGGCCCGACGACGTACGCCGGAAACGCGGCGTCCGCCAGCTCGTCGGCCAGCGCGGTCGCGCTCACTTCGTTGCCAAAGGCGGCGACCTGAATCGCATATTCGCCCCCGACGGACGGGCGGTCTGGCGGTGCGGCACCCGCGGCGCCGATCGCCGGGATGGTGGGAGACACCGGGATTGGGGCGGGCACGGCATCGCCACTGGTCGCCGGGGTGAGGGGGGGCACCGGCGTCAGCACGGAGACCGCATCGGGCACCGGCCCCGGCGACTCGGAGTCCGCCGTCGCCGGCGTCTCAGAGGCAGCCGTCGGCGGTGTCTCAGGGCTTGCCGCGTCTGTGGACTCTTTACCGACGAACGCCTTTTTCGCCGGCGCTTTGCCAAAAATAGCGGTCACCGCCGGATCCAACAACAGCGGCGACGTGGACGGTCCGAGCGCCTGAAGCAGACCATCGCCGGTCACGAACACCAGCGTCGGCTGGCCGATCGCACCGGCGAGATGCAAGGGGGGGAACGCGAGATCCTCCGCAACGCTCACACGGCCGTACAACGTGCCATCGCTCGGCTTGTAGAAGGTGATCTCCCTGCTCAACCCGCCGAAGACCAGCAGGTCGCCCACGTAGGACGGTCCGGCCGTCGGCCGGGCGGCCAGCGGCTTGCGCCACCGCTGCACGCCGCTGGCGCGGTCGAGCGCCCACACCACGTTGTCGAGCGACGAGAAAAAGACGCGCGCCCCGTCGACAGCCGGTGCTCCCACGATGTCGCCTCCGGTCGGCCAGCGCCACTGGACACTCCCATCAACTTTGGAGAGCCGGTAGAAGTTGTTGTCGCCGGCTCCGACGAATAGATCATCGAGCGGCAGCACCTGCTGCGGTGCCCCGTCGAGCTGTCGCTCCCACAGCGATTCGCCGCTCAGCAGCGAGAGCGCCACCAGGCCTCCGTCGTTCAACGACACATACATGCGGTCGCCAGCGAGCGCGGGCGGCACGACGATGCCCGCATCCAGGGTGCGGCGCCACATGGTCTCACCGTCGTCTCCTCGGAGTGCCAGGACCGTGCCGGCCTCGAGCGGCGCGATCAGCCAGTGCATGTTCCAGACGAGGGGAGCCGAGAGGGGTGCCTCGAGTGGAATCGACCAGACCTCAGTGCCGGTGGTCGTCTCCAGCGCCGCCAGCTCGTCCTCGCCAGCCACGAACAGCAACCGCTCGCCGACGGCGGGCTGCGCCACGACCGTCCGCTCGACGTCCCACGTCACCTTCCCATCCGCCAGGCTCACCGCTACCAGGTGACCGTCTCGCAGCGCCACGAAGAGCTGCCCGCCTGCGTGCACGGGGGCCCAGGCCGGCGCGGCCGGCAGCTCACCGGTCCACAGTGTTTCGAGCGGCAAGAGCGCCGACGGCGGCCGTTTCGGCTCGGCACCGGCCGCGGCTGCGACCGAGAGCCCGAGCACGCCGACGATGAAGACGGCCACACCGCACCTGATGGCACCAGTCATGAGTGAGCTACAAGATATAGTGGTGCGTGGTCGCACCACGTCGTTATAATAGCGGACATTGATCGGAGTGTCCGCACCCAGCGGTCCTTCTTTCACGCCTATACGTATCGGTCGCGCGTGGCACATCAAACGATTTTAGTGCTCGACTTCGGCTCCCAATACACGCAGCTCATCGCTCGACGTCTGCGTGAGCTCAAGGTATACACCGAAATCCTGCCGTTTCAGACCAGCGCCAGCGCGCTCGCCGAGCGACGTCCGGACGGGATCGTGCTGTCAGGCGGCCCGTCAAGCGTACGTGACGACGGCGCGCCCCGATGCGACGCGGCGGTCTTCGAGCTGGGTGTACCGGTGCTGGGCATCTGCTACGGCATGCAGCTGATGGCAGATATGCTGGGCGGCGTGGTGGAGCCGGCGCCGGAGCGCGAGTTCGGCCACGCCGTCGTGCAGGTCGACAGGAGCAGTTCGCTGTTTGGGCCGCTCCCGGAGGCCGTACGCGTGTGGGCTAGCCACGGCGACCTGGTCGCACGCCTGCCGACGGGGTTTCGAGCGATCGGGACCAGCGCGAACGCGCCGGTCGCTGCGATGGAGAACGCCGAGCGCCGATTCTACGCGCTGCTGTTTCATCCGGAAGTGGTGCACACGGAACGCGGCGTCGACATCCTGGAGCAGTTCGCCGCCACCGTGTGCGGGTGCACCGGCGATTGGACGATGGCGTCGTTTCTCGACGAAGCGACGGCGAAGGTCAGCGAACAGGTGGGCGACGGACGCGTCGTCTGTGGGCTCAGCGGCGGAGTCGACTCGACCGTCGCCGCGATGCTCATCCAGCGCGCTATCGGGGATCGACTGACCTGCATCTTCGTGGATAACGGCTTGCTGCGCTTGAACGAGGCGGCGCAGATCGAGGGTCGGTACGCCAAACAGCTCGCGCTCAACGTCGTGAGCGAAAACGCGACAGACCGGTTCCTCGACGCGCTGGCCGGTGTCGTCGATCCGGAGCAGAAGCGAAAGATCATCGGCGGCGTGTTCATCGACGTGTTCGAAGAGGTGGCAGGACGCCTGGGACATTTCGATTTTCTCGCCCAGGGCACCTTGTACCCCGATGTCATCGAGAGCATCTCGGTCGTCGGGCCGTCCGTGCCAATCAAGAGTCATCACAACGTAGGCGGGCTCCCGGAGCGACTCAGCTTCGAGCTGGTCGAGCCGCTGCGTGCCCTGTTCAAAGACGAGGTGCGACGCCTGGGCGAAGAGCTTGGCCTCGACGAACTCTTCGTCTGGCGGCAGCCGTTCCCGGGCCCCGGCCTCGCGGTGCGGATTCTCGGCGAAGTCACGAACTCGCGTCTGGCGATTCTCCGAGCAGCCGATGCCATTGTCGCTGAGGAGGTACGCCGATTTGGCTGGTATCGTCGGCTGTGGCAGTCGTTTGCCATCCTCCTGCCGATTCAGACGGTCGGGGTCATGGGCGACGAGCGCACGTACGAGCACGTCATCGCTCTCCGGGCGGTCGAGAGCCGCGACGGCATGACCGCTGACTGGGCGCGTCTCCCGGACGACCTGCTCGCGGTCATCTCATCGCGGATTGTGAACGAAGTCCGCGGCGTGAACCGGGTCGTCTATGACATCAGCAGCAAGCCGCCATCCACGATCGAATGGGAGTAACGTATTCTGATACGCCTACGCACGGTGCCGGGGCGCAGCCCCGTCGGGCGCGCGGTAATACGCGCCCCGCAGGCGCGGCGTGGGGCTATGGGGCCCCCACGAGTGCCTGCGTGGGGTTCGGGGCAAAGCCCCGTCTAACTTCATCTAGCCCCGTCTAGCAGCCCGTGGTGGAAGCTCCGCGTTGCACCGAGACGGGCGGTGGACCCGCC
>CALBET010001152.1 GCA_937888665.1 uncultured Acidobacteriota bacterium | reverse complement strand
TTACAGACGTGCTCGAATTGCCGGCCCCGAACCCGCGGGTCAGCATCAAAAGTGCCGTACAGGCCGTCGAAATCCCCCATGGGCAGGAAAGTCTAGAAGCTAGACCCGACAACGCGACTTGCCTCTGCCTGGCCCGGTCTCCGCACGAGCGAAGGACGGGTCCGAGCGGGTTCTTCCACTTATTCGCCAGGCCAACCGGGAATCTTCTCCAGTCTTCGCATGCCCAGATTCCGGATTCGTAGCCGACCGCGAACGTCATCACGCACGTCGATGGTGAGGTCAGAGCTATCAGGAGGACTCGCATGTGATCCCGTCGTCGTCCCAGGGGCATGTCTCCTGCCACGAGCGGTCACCACGTCACTCGGTGCTGAGATATCGCCCCCTCAATCCGATGTCCAAAAACTGATTCCTCGTACTGACGCACATCGGAGCGATGGAGAAATCGCGCCGATCTATGTCGGCGCCGGCAACCCGTTCACCAGCTTTCCTGGCTCAATTTCGAGGCCGGCGGCAATCTTCACGATGGTCTCCAGGCGCAGACTGCGCTGCCCTCTCTCGACTTTGCCCAGCTGCGTCCAGTGGATGCCACACCGAACTGCGGCGGCCTCCTGACTCAGTGCCATCTCAAGCCGACGTTGCCTCACCCGCTCCCCGAATACGCGGGTGGTTTCGTTGAGCGCAGAGGACTCGGCCTTGGGCATGGTTAACAACCTCATACGGCCCGCGCGTAACAGGCCAGAGCGTATCCGGCCCATGTGTATTGCACTCAATCTTTATCGGCCTTATCCTGAAGCCTTCCCCTGCGCCTCAGAAACTTGGAGACCCTATGCCCTCCGACCACTCCGCCGATCTCGATGATGACCCGAGAAGCCGGATCACCTTGGTCGTTCTTGAGCAGCTGTGTTGGCACATGTTCTGCTTCGATGTCATCTTCGATGCTTTTTTCGAAAGTCTCTGGGACGTAATCGGGGATGCGGAGCCAGACGCCATCGAACTGGCGGAGTGCGCCAATGAGCTTCGGCACGATCTTCAAGCGGTCTACCGGGCTGCGACCGAAAAGAGGTTGGGATTCACTGCGCTGTCCCCGGCTGAGAACGCGACTCTGACGATCGAGCGGGCAGTGAATGCAGGGGTGTCGTCAGTCTCGAATCGAGCGGACGCGCCTCGGTGCGATGCCCCGGGCTGTGATGGTTCGGCTCTCGATCTTGGTCATGGCAGCTGGTCGGGTGGGTGTCTGACCCACATCTCCCTGACCGACCGGGAGAGGCACCAGATGTTCAATACTTCAGGTGATCATGCGAGGGAGAGAGCCGATTTCCTGCGGCGTCGGTTGAACCGCAGTACCGCGATCGCTTTGGTCAATTGGTGGAACGACATGGGCGGTCCGCGCCACGTCCTCGAGGAAGCTATCCGGTCCGAAATGGACTTCCCGTAAGCAATTCACCGTGCGCTACAGGCTCAGTCCCGCATCGCGCTCAGCGCTTGCTCTGGCGTGGCTCCTGAACTTCAGCGGAGCCGCCAATTCCCGATAGGACTCGACGCGTTCGTCGCGGCAGGCCAGCAGCGCAGCGGCAGTCCTCTCCGTCGTCGAGAGATGGTCACGGTCGTTGAGATGGGCGGCAACACGGCTCATCGCGGAGAGCGATCCCCCGGTGGCGTTATCACGGCCTGTAGACCATGGGAGGTTGTCAGCCAGGGCATCGACCAAGTAGCGACTTTGCCCGCCGGCTGCATTTTGCGAAACAGCCAGGAGGAGTTGGGTGTTGGTCGTTCCGGCGTTGCGGATCAACCAGGTGAGCTGCTCGGCGGTGAGATGATCGGCGTCGTCGACAATGACCAGGGCGCCGGGTTCCAGCCGGAACTGTTTGTGGTGCAGCTTGCCGATCCCGTCTGCGGCCGACTCGGTGCGGTGACTGTAGCGGTAAGACGACGCGAATTCGATCGCCGCTGAGGTGGCGGGGAGTGCGAGTACTTGTCGCCCGCTGCGATGGGCGGCCAGCGCAACACCGTTGAGGACCGCATGCTTCTGATCACCTGAATTGATCCGAACGGGCTGAACAGACATATCGCTGTCAGCGACAGAAGCCACGATCGTGCTAACGGGTTGATCTAGGGATTCCGACGCAGTCGAGTTGTAACGCGTTGCCGGACTGCGACTTCAAGCGACTTCCAGTATCGCTATTTCTTCCTTGAGCTGCTGGAGATCCTGA
>CALBET010001151.1 GCA_937888665.1 uncultured Acidobacteriota bacterium | reverse complement strand
CGGCAACAACGCGCTAGCGTCGTTCGAGTTGTTCGTTCGGGAGTTACCGAGGAGTCGGAGCTTCCTGGTGGCAGCCGGACTAGAACAGGCGTTGGCCTACGTCAGGGACTGGCGTTTCACCCAGGACGACGTCACCTATCTGCGCTCGCTTCCTGCGTTGTCGGGAGCCTCCCCGAACTTCTTCGACGCGTATCTGCCAGGCCTGCGGTTTACGGGCGATGTCTGGGCGGTGCCCGAGGGGGTCCCGGTGTTCGCGGGTGAGCCGATCCTGCGCGTGACCGCGCCGCTCGCGGAAGCCCAGCTGGTGGAGACGGCACTACTCGCTACGGTCCTCTTCCAGACGTCGGTGGCGAGCAAGGCCGCGCGCGTGGTCCAGGCCGCCGCGGGGCGACCGGTGATCGAATTCGGCGGGCGGCGGGCCCATGGTCCCGAAGCGGCGGTCCACGCCGCGCGAGCCGCCTATCTGGGGGGATGCCAGGCCACGTCCTGCGTGGAGGCCGGTTCCCGGTTCGGTATCCCGGTCTCCGGCACCATGGCGCACTCGTGGGTCATGGCCCACGCGGATGAACTCACGGCGTTCACCCGCTACACCGCGGTGCACGGCTCGCGTTCGGTGCTCCTGATCGACACCTACGATACGGTGGCGTCGGCTCGCCTGATCGTGAGCGCCGGGCTTCGACCGGCGGCCGTGCGGCTGGACAGCGGAGACCTGGCTGGCCTCAGCGTGGCGGTGCGAGAGGTGCTCGACGCGGGGTTGCTTCAGGAGACGAAGATTCTGGTCAGCGGTGATCTGGACGAGCACCGTGTGGCGAGGCTCGTCGACTCGGGGGCACCGATCGACGGGTTCGGTGTGGGGACCGCGGTCACGACCTCGGCCGACGCGCCGTCGCTCAGCGGGGTCTACAAGTTGGTCGCCATCGAGCGGAGCGGCGTCATGGCGCCGGTCGCGAAGTTGAGCCAGGGAAAACGTACGTTCCCCGGCGAAAAGCAGGTCTGGCGGGTTTGTCGGGCTGGTGAGGCCGTGCGTGACGTCATCGGCCTCGCCGGCCAGCCGGCGCCGCCCGGAGGGGAGCCGTTGCTGAGTCGGGTGCTCCGACGGGGCGAGCGAACGAACGCCCCGCGGTCTGTGCACGACATGCGCGAAGACGGTCGGTCCGCGGTCGCTCGCTTACCCGCGGGCGTTCGCCGGCTCCATGGCGCCGACCGCTTTCCGGTGGACCGCACGGTCGAGTTGAGTGAATTGGCCCGCCGTACGAACCGCGCAGGAGGCGCGGTCTCTGAGGACGTCGGGACCCGGTGAGCGCGATCCGCTCCGAGTGCGCGGGTGGCGTCGCCGGAAACCGGCCACCGGATGTGCGGCGTTCAGCGATGTTCGACCCGGTGCTCGATGGCGTCGAGCACCGCCTCCGCCGTGCCCCGAAGGACAAGGTCGACATGGTCGGAGACCACGGTGGCGTCTGGATTGATTTCGACGGTGAACGCCCCTCGGTGGCGAGCCTGCTGGACGAGCCCGGCGGCTGGATACACGAGCGAGGAGGTCCCGATCGTCAGGAACAGGTCGCACGACGTCGCGTCGTCGCTCTGGGCGAGCACGGCCGGGTCGATCCCTTCTCCGAACCACACCACGCCGGGGCGCAGCGGCCCGCCGCAGTGAGAGCAGGTGGGCGGCCGCGTGGCGAATGGGACGGTGTGGTCCGGCCAGCGGGTCGGAGCGGCGGCGCAGCCGCCCCAGCATCCGACCTCCCAGAGGGACCCGTGGAATCGGATTACACCGTCGGCCCCAGCGCGCTCATGCAGACCATCCACATTCTGCGTGATGAGTCGCAGGTCCCGGTAACGTCGGGTCCAGGCGGCGAGGACCCCGTGGGCCCGGTTCGGCTTGCAGGCGGCGACGAGTTGGCGTCGCCAGTCGTACCACTCCCACACCAGCACCGGGACCTTCGCGAACGCCTCCGGCGTAGCCAGTGCCTCTGGACGGTGCCGTTTCCACAGACCGCCCGGCCCCCGGAAGGTCGGCATCCCGCTGGCGGCCGACACGCCCGCGCCGGTCAGAATCGTCGTTCGCGCCCCGGCTCGAAGTCGGTCGACCACGATGGCCAGTTCGGAGAAGTAACTGGGGGAGATGATGCGGAGCTCGAGAAACGTCGGGTCGTCAGGGTCCGGCGGCGCCCAGCCCTCGACGTCCCAGTCAGCCCCCAGGCCCCACCCCAGGCACGGACGGACGTTGACCGCCGCCACCGCCTCCACGCCGGGCAGTCTATCGACGCGCGTGAGGGTGTCACGGTAGAAGCCGGTGATGTCTGACCGATCGGGGAACTCGGGGTCCGGCAGCCAGGCCCGCATGGTCAACATGTTCGCCGGGCGGAACCCCGGGTCGACCTCGTTGCCGAAAGCTCTCGATGAGTAACGCCGCGCCGGTCACCAGCATCACCGACAGGCCGATCTCGCCGACGAGCAACAGTCGGCCGGCCGTCCGCGCGGCTGGCGGTGACGCGGTCACCTGGAGGCTCTGGCCCCGAGTCGAGATCAGTGCCGGTAGCAGACCGAAGAGCACGGTTGCGACTATCGTCACCACCAACGTGAAGCCGAGAACCCGTGGGTCAAGCGTCGGCTCCAGGGCGCGGAAGCTCGTGATGGTCGGGATGTAAGGGAGCAGAAGGTCAAGGCCCGCGTAGGCGAGGGCGATACGGGGTGGTCTCCTATCGTCTAGGCGGTCCGGAGGTGGTAGGATGCCCACGCCGCAAAGACCCGTGGTAATTGCCATGTCGACATCGTCGGAGCCCGTCAGCCTCGTCCTAGGCGGAGGCGGAGACAAGGGCATCGTCCATATCGGGGTCCTTCAAGC
>CALBET010001150.1 GCA_937888665.1 uncultured Acidobacteriota bacterium | reverse complement strand
CGGACCGCGACCACCATGGTCGCCAGGGTCCACAGGACCGTGATGACCATCACCGCCGGCCCCAAGCCGCCGATGGCGCCGAGCGCGCGTAGCACCGCTGGCGACTGCGCGAAGCCGAGCGTGCGCAGCAACTCGCCCGGGTCCGCCCGCGTCTGAGCCTCCGGCAGCAGTCGGCTGCCGATGAGAAAGGTCAGGAGCGCCCAGGCCATCCAGAACCCGACCCGCACCGTACTCAAGACCGCGATGGCTCCGAGCTGGCCCGACTCGACCCCGACCCAGCCGATCCCGGTGCCGAGGCTGGCTAGCAGCACGACGGCGAGCGCCTGTCGATTTGCACTTCGGTCGGCCTCAACCTCCTCGTAGGTGTCGCGCCTGAGTAGCGCCGCGCCGACCATCCGCCGGATGAAGGTGCGCATCGTTGGTCTCCGCCAGTTACGACGAGTTCTGGTCCGACCCGCCGGCACCGGGGTCGTCTGGTTCCCGGCTGAGGAGCTCGGCGATCCGATCGAGACACTCCCGTTCTTCGCGCGAAACGGGCGCCATCCCCAGGATGCCGCCGGTCGCCTCGGCCACCCGAGTGGTCGAGGCAACCAGCTCTAGTCGCGTGGTCGCGCGCGCCGACGTTTCCTGTTGCGCGAGCAGTGCCTGGATAGCGGCGTATGCGGTGTCGATGGTCTGCTGGTCCGGACGGCGCTCAAGCCAGCCGACGAGTCGCCGATGTTCCGGCGTCTCGGGCGACACGCCGCGGCTCGCCGCCAGCGCCAGCACGAGCTCCCGCTCGCGAGGGGTAATACCCTTGTCCGCCCACGCGACATCGACCAGCGGGACCAGGTGCAGCAGCGCGAGGCCGTCGGCGCTGAACCCGGCTTCCTGAAGCTTGGTCGGCAGACGATCGTCGTCGGTCCCGAGGCGGTCCCGGAGCGTCTGGCGATCCCTTTCGAGACGCCCCTGTTCGCGCAACTGTGCGATCAGCACCTGGTCTTGGCGCCGGAAGTACTCGTTCTCGATCGCGCGTTCACGATCTTTCAGCCATTCCTTCGACATTTCCGCACCTCGTTCAGGCGTTCATTCAGCAACTGTGCGTCGGCCTCGCGGCCCGGCCGTGGCGGCCACCCGATGCCGCGCCGGGTGCCGTCACCGGGGCTCGGACAGATACCGTACGAAGTCCGCCTCGGTCAGGATCCCGGTCATGCGATCGCCGTCCACGACCGGCAGACAGCCGTACTTGTTCTCAAGCATCATCTGTCCCGCCGTCACCACATCCGAATCCGGCGCGACCACCTCGACCTCCGCGGTCATGATGGCATCCACGCGGGCCGTACGCATGACATCATGCTGCGCCGATAGCGTGAGGTCGTCGGTCGGTGCCAACGCCCGCTCCATCAGGTCCCGTTGAGACACCAGACCGACCACGGCGCCGTCCTCATCAACCACCGGCAGGTGCCGGATACCGTGCTGGTCCATCAGGTCTCGGGCGGTCTGCAGAGTGGCGCTGGGAGCCACCGCCACCGGGTCGTTCGTCATAAGGTCCGCTACGCGTAGCTTGGTCATTGGTCAGCCTCCACAGTCTCCGTCTATCTATTGCTTCAACCTTCGTGCCAATGGTGTTTTCAGGCTGCCGCCGCCGGCGTGCCGTCAGTCCGGCTGCTCCAGGTCGGCGACCATGGCTCGGAGGAAACTCGCGGCTTCGGCGCCCGTCACCGCCCGATGATCGAACGTGAGCGACAACGGGAGCTGATGGTGAATCGTCGGCGCGTCATCCGCGGCGACCACCTGGCGGGCCATTCTTCCCGCTCCGACAATCGCGACCTGCGGCGGCACGACGACCCACTGGGCGTACCGTCCGCCGATTGTGCCGAAATTCGACAACGTGATCGTCTGTCCGCGGAGCTCGGTCGGTGGGATCGTACGGGCGGCGACGTCTCGCTTCAGGCGCGCCAGCGCGTCTCGGAGGTCCTCCGTCGTGCGCCGGCCGACGTCGCGGAGTACCGGCACGAAGAGGCCATCCTCGGTATCGACCGCGACACCGAGGTCAATCGTCTTCCGGACCCGCCGTGAGCGCTCTTTCCCGTCGAACCAGGCATTGAGGGCCGGGGCCGCGGCGCACCCGGCTGCGACGGCCCGGGTGAGTCGCAGCATGACGACCGCGTGGGCCGACCTGCGCTCGACGTCCGCGACGTCGGTGACGGTCGGACCACGCTTGAGAGCTGCCCCAACCCCGGGCCACGGACGCCGGTCGTCACGGTATGTCTTGAGCCCCGGGAACTGGTGCGGCCTCACTTTGTCCGGGCGCCGCGTTTGCGGCGGCCGCGACGAAGTCGCCCTCGGTCAGGATTCCGACGAGTTCCTCTCCTCGTAACACCGGCAAACAGCCGACCTTGTGCTCCATCATCAGGCGGGCCGCGTCAGCCACCGGTGTGTCCGGCGTCGTGGTCACGACCTGGTCATGCATCACGTTCTTGACCGGGATGCCGCTAAGCATCTTGTCCTTGGCGTTCGTGCCGAACCCCAACGCGCGTACCAGCGCGCTGTGAAACAGGTCCCGCTGGCTCAGAATGCCCACCAGCCGGCCCCGGTCGTTGACCACCGGCAGATGGCGTATGCGGGAGGCCTGCATCAGGTCTTCCGCAAGCGTGAGCCGGTCGTTGCGGTCCAGGGTCTTGACGTTCCGACTCATGAGGTCTTCGACAATCTGCATCCGTTCTCCTTGCAGGCATCCAGCACCTGAGGCTGCGCCCTGCCTTCCAGTAGACCAAGTTTCGTGCCGGAACGATAACGGCGCGGACTCATGGTTCCTGCGGGCCTTTCCGTGTGCCACTGCTGGAGATTGGTGGAATTTCGCCCGGTCGCTGCGGAATATTTCCCGGACCCGCCACGCCGAAACGGCACAGGGTGCGTGTCACCCCGCCCGATCCGCTTCCGATGTTTGGTACGAGTGTTGCTCTTTCAGGGGTGAAGGAGAACGAGACGATGACTACAAAACAGGCAGCCGGATTGAAGCGCACCTGCTCAGTCGCCAGCGCAGGCGCGGTCGTGGCCGTGATCGGCGCGTTCGCCGCGGCACCCACGCTGCTGGCCGCCGGATTGCTGGTCTGCTGGGGAAGCACGTTCGTGACCCTCATCGGGTACCTCGACACGGTGACCTAGCAGCCCGTGGTGGAAGTCCCGCTGCATTCGAGCGGCGCTGC
>CALBET010001149.1 GCA_937888665.1 uncultured Acidobacteriota bacterium | reverse complement strand
GGACCTTCCCGCTTTGGATGTACGTCTCCGTCACCGGCGTGATGGTGTACTTCGCGCTGTACGTGATGTAGCCCGGGCCGGCCGGGAACTCGATACGGTGCCAGGCACCGTATCCGTGAGCAGTCGCCCCATGCCAGAAAGCGAAGTGAACTGAGGGCTCGCAGTCCTTTTCCGCATCTTCGATGCTAGTCCACGGTTTCGTCCAGGAGGTCGGGGATGTCCTCGGCAGAAAAGAGGAAGCAGAGTCCGAACGATTCGGTGCGCGAGAAGCCTTACATCCTCTTCGAATCATCTCAGAACGGGTCCGCTACTTTGGGGACATGACCCTCAACCCCACCCCATCTACCGCCATGCTTCGCCTGACTGCCTTGCTCGCGCTCCTTGTGAGCCTCCTCACCACCAGCGCCCGTATCCACCCCCCGGAGAACCAATTGGAAGCGCTCCTCGAACGCGCTCGGAAGGCTTCCGGCTTCACCGAGTTACCGAATGTTGCGAGCCTCGAGCTTGTCGGAGGGGCGGAAAATATGGGAGCTCCTGGGCAGTTCGCTGGCGTCTACTCGCGCCGGGGCCAATTCAAGACCGCCTTGATCGGGGACCTGCCGCGCTACGTCAGCTTCGACGGGAAACAGGCTTGGGAGCGAGAGCTCAACACCGGGCCTTACCCGCTCGAATTCTTCGCGCGCGAGTGGGCCGTGCTGCGGGCCTGGGTTCACTCCGGCTATTGGCTTGCGCCCGACGCGCCGGTCACGGTGATGCGCAGCCCTCGTGCGGCTGAAGGCTTCGCGCTGGAGGTCCGGCTCGCGAACGGCCTGCTCACGGCTCTGGTCCACTTGGACAAGGAGAGTCTGCTGCCCACGCGCATGAGCCTCCCCAATGGCAACGGCGAGTTGTTCGTCGAGTTTGATCAGTACGAGCGCGTGGCAACGGTCCAGCTGGCCCACCTCGTCCGCACGCAGGTCTTCGAAGGCTCCAGCTCTTTCTGGGAGCTGACCCAGGTCACCCGCAAGGACGACCTCCCAGTCGACACCTTCTGCGCCCCGCCGCGCGCCAAGGACACTCACTTCAAGGTGATGGAAGACAACTCCGTCGAACTTCTAAGGAACGAGCGTAAACACCTTTTCTTGCGTCCGATCATCAACGGGAAAGAGGTCGGTCTGTTCTTGTTCGACACCGGTGCGGGCTTCAGTGGCGTTCGTCGGGAGGTCGTCGAGGAGTTGGGTCTAGCGGTCATCGGCGAGAACTCCGTAACAGGACTGGGCGGCGCGCTGAGCCCGACGAAACTTTCGCGTATCGACAGCCTGCAGCTCGGCCCGCTCACCATCCGCGACCTGGTCGTGACCCAATCACAGATCGGGAAGACCAGCGAAGTCAACGGCGAGCGGGTGGTCGGTGTGCTCGGTTGGGATCTGCTCTCGCGGGCCGTGATTGACTTTGATCCAGGGGGTGGGCGCATGCGGATCTTCGACCCCGCGTCACCCAGCTTGGCGGCCATGACCGGGGTGAAGGACAGCGTTTGGCAACCTATTCATTTGCACTACTCCGTTCCCTACGTGGAGATGGAGTTCGACGGAGATCGTCATGGATTGTTCATGGTCGACACGGGGGCGGCCGGTTTCACCGTGTACTTCTATGCGGATGTTGCCCGTCGCTTGGGGCTCCTTTCCAAGAGTGATGGAGAGCCTAGGACGCAGGGGACCGGCGCGGGCGGAGCCTTTTCCAGCACCCTTGGGCATCTAGATTGGGTGCACTTCGCTCGCGCTGGGAAGTTGAACGACCTTTCCATCGTGCTGGGCGTCGGCGAGGACGGGGAGGTCGACCCCTACTCGCTCGGCCTCTTGGGCGGCGGAGTGCTGCGGCTCTATCGGCTCGTGATCGATTACTCCCGGAACCGCATCGCGTTCCTGCCCAAATAGCCCGGCGTCCTGACTCCAACTCCAAGTTGCTGTACCCTACCCATATGGATCGAGAGCAAGGTGCGAGTGTCTTGGTG
>CALBET010001148.1 GCA_937888665.1 uncultured Acidobacteriota bacterium | reverse complement strand
GACCTGGACACGATGCCGTTTCATGTGGGCGTGCTCTTCGACGCCAGCGGCAGCATGGGGCGCGAGGCCCGGTTTGCGAAGACCGCCGCGCTACGGTTTCTTCGGGGCCTCGACTTCGCTGATGACATGACGCTGGTCGACTTTGATTCCGAAGTACGGGTCAGCCGGTTCTCGCAGAGGGACTTTCCGAGACTCGCCCAGCGGCTGCGCGGCCAAGAGTCGGAAGGCCTGACCGCGCTCTACGACGCCCTCGGCGTGTATCTCGACGGCGCCTTCGATCAGGACGGGCGTAAAGTGCTGCTGTTGTACACGGACGGTGGGGATACGCGAAGCCGCCTGCGACTCACCGAACTGCTCGAGTTGGTGCGCGCGTCCGACGTGACCATTTACGCCATCGGGTTCCAGACGCAGAACCGCACCGCCGATCGGATGATGACACGTCGTCAGCTCGAAGAGATCGTCGGGTTGACCGGCGGTCACTCCTACTTTCCCGGCTCGCTGGAGGACCTCGACGCCATCTACCAGCAGATTCGGGACGAGATGTCGACGCGATACTCTCTGGGCTACGTGTCAAGCGATCCCGCCACGGACGGCGCCTGGCGCCGGGTCACGGTGACCCTGTCCGATTCGCGACCCGACCGGCAACAATTAACCATCCGGGCCCGGGAGGGCTACTTCGCCCCGTACTTCGAAGACGGGGTGCCAGACTCGCGTTGACGCCGTGACGCGGGTCGTCTGGTCATGCAGGCGAGCCCCGCTCGGCCGATACGGCTCGCCGCGCCGACCGCACGATGTCCACCACCTACGACCGTTTTAGGCTCGTGTCCGACTTCGAGCTCCGTGGCGACCAGCCACGGGCGGTGGAGGAGTTGACCGCGGGGTTGGAGCGTGGCGACCCGCACCAGGTGCTGCTGGGCGTCACCGGGTCAGGGAAGACGTTCACGATGGCTCAGGTCATCGCCCGGGTGAACCGGCCGACCCTGGTGATGGTGCACAACAAGACACTGGCGGCCCAGCTGTTCCTCGAGTTCCGCCGGTTCTTCCCCGAGAACGCGGTCGAGTACTTCGTCAGCTACTACGACTACTACCAGCCGGAAGCCTACGTGCCGTCCACCGACTCGTATATCGAGAAGGAAGCGACGGTGAACGACGAGATCGACCGCATGCGACTGTCCGCCACGCGGTCGTTGTTCGAGCGCCGCGACGTGATCATCGTGGCCAGCGTGTCGTGCATCTACGGCCTGGGCTCGCCGGAGGCGTATTACGGACTGCTGTTGCCGCTCGAGCGTGGCCAGCGAGTGGAGCGCGACTGGATTCTGCGCAAGCTGGTGGAGATTCAGTACGAGCGCAACGATCAGGATTTCGAGCGAGGCACGTTCCGTGTCCGGGGGGATATCGTCGAGGTCTATCCGTCGTACGAGAACATCGCGCTCCGGATCGAGCTGTTCGGGGACGAGGTGGACCAACTGGTGTCGTTCGACCCGGTCACGGGCGAGACGCTTCGGCGGCACGACAAGACCGCGGTGTACCCGAAGTCGCACTTCGTGACGCCGCGCGCGAAGACGTTGCAGGCGGTCGAGACGATCAAGGCGGAGCTGGTCGAGCGCCGCACCGATCTGGAATCAATCGGCAAGGTCCTGGAGGCCCAACGGCTGCACCAGCGAACCATGTTCGACCTCGAGATGATGCGGGAAATCGGCTACTGCCACGGCATCGAAAATTACGCGCGGCACCTGACCGGCCGCCAGGCGGGTGAACCGCCGCCCACCCTGCTCGACTACCTGCCACCGGACGCGCTGACCATCGTCGACGAGAGCCACCAGACCGTCCCGCAAGTGCGCGGGATGTTTCACGGCGACCGGGCGCGCAAAGAGGTGCTGGTCAGCTTTGGTTTTCGCCTGCCATCCGCTCTCGACAATCGGCCGCTCAACTTCGACGAGTGGAAGAGCCGCGCCGGACAGGTGATCTTCGTCTCCGCGACCCCGGGACCGTACGAGCTGGAGCAGAGTGAAGGTGTGGTGGTGGAACAGGTCATCCGGCCGACCGGTCTGGTCGATCCGGCGGTTGAAGTCCGTCCGGTCAAGGGGCAGGTCGACGATTTGCTGCACGAGATCCGACTGCGCGCCGGCCGTCACGAACGGGTGCTCGTGACGACCTTGACCAAGCGGATGGCAGAGGACCTGACGCAGTTCTACCAGGAGCTCGGGGTACGCGTGCAATACCTCCACTCGGAGGTGGACACACTCGAACGTGTCGAGATTCTCCGTAACCTGCGTCGCGGCGTGTTTGACGTCCTGGTAGGCATCAATCTGCTCCGCGAAGGATTGGACCTGCCGGAAGTCTCCCTCGTGGCGATTCTCGACGCCGACAAGGAGGGGTTTCTGCGGTCGTCGGGCGCGCTCATTCAGACCTCGGGACGGGCCGCGCGAAACGTCAACGGCCGGGTCATCATGTACGCGGACGTGATGACCAGATCGATGCGCGCGGCCCTCGACGAGATGGCACGTCGGCGGGTGCTGCAGGAGGCCTACAATCACGAACACCAGATCACGCCGCAGTCGATCGTGAGAGAGATCGAGGACGTGCTTTCGAGCGTGTACGAGCGCGACTACATCACGGTGCCGGTCGTCCGCGAGGCGGCCGAGGAGTTCGCCAGCCAGGCGGACTTCGACGCCCACGTACGGGCACTCGAAGCTGACATGCGTGCCGCCGCCGCGAATCTCGAGTTCGAGCGCGCCGCCGTCCTCCGTGACAAGATCAACACGCTCAAGAGTCCGGGGCAGGCGTTCTCGTGATGGTCGGGTCCCCGTCGCGCGGTGCCTCTTCGCGCCTGTGCCAGCCGCGGCGGCACAGCCGCGTGCCGCGCGCGAGTATGAGATGATGAGACGGCAGGAGAGTGACACATGGGAAAAAATCAAGACGGACAGGCGGGTGCGGTACTGATGGCGTTTGTGCTGGGTGCCGTGAGCGGGGCGGCGGTAGCGCTTCTGTGGGCGCCGAGCGCGGGCGAGGAAACGCGACGGCGGCTGAACGAAAAAGCGCGCGAGGGGCGCGAGCGGGCGGGCGATGCGGCTCGGCAGGGCCGCGAATTCGTGAGTCGGAAGCGGGAGAGCATCTCCTCCGCGATCGACCGGGGCCGCGAGGCCTATGAACGGCGCGCCGCGGTCGACGCCGCCCCCCCCGACGAGGATGTGACAGAGGCCCCGGTGTGACCGATTGGCCCACCGTCTTCCTCGCGGCGATCGCCGCGGCGACCGTGGTCATGGCGCTGATTCAGATCGGCGTCATCATCTATGGCGCGCGTCTGGCGCGGCGTGTCAGCAAGCTGGCCGACCGGGTTGAGCGCGAGATTGACCCCGTGATGGGCAGGGTCAACGAGATAAGCGCGGACGCGAGTCGCGCCACGAAGCTCGCCGTTGCCCAGGTCGAGCGCGCCGACGAGATGATGGCGCGTCTTTCGCAACGAACCGAGGAGACGCTCGATCTCGCGCAGCAGCTGCTGGTGGTGCCGGCGCGGCGCGGGCTGGCACTGTTTGACGGTCTGCGGGCGATTTTCTCGTCGCCGCCTGAGCCTCCGGCCGAGGGGGACCACCCGGACGCCGCGAGTGCGGCCTCGAGTGACGCTGACGAAGCCCTCTTCGTTGGGTAACCGGTAGTGGCGACCAGTTCGTCGGCGTGCGGCCTGAGGTAAACTGGCGAGAGTGCGCGGTCGGAGTGGGCGCTTGGCTCAGTGGTAGAGCACCGCCTTCACAC
>CALBET010001147.1 GCA_937888665.1 uncultured Acidobacteriota bacterium | reverse complement strand
CGAACAACACGGTGTGCGTGCGACCGTGCCGATTGTCCTGGAGTGATACCGGCTTACGCGCGCAGATGGGGTTCGAGCGCGGCGAAACGGTGCTCAATTTCGTCAATCTGCTGCTGCGTAAAGCTGTATTCGCCGCGCCGCGACAGCACGGTCTGGAAGAGCCCCCGCTTCCGCAGGACGTAGAGCCGCACACCGGGAATCAGGCTGTCGAGGTTGAGCATCAGCAGCAACTTGGCGTAGAGATCGCGAACCTCGTCGTGGCGCCCCTCCTCGTGCAGGTCCCACAGACCGGCGTAGATGTCGGCGTACATCACGCCACCGGTCATCACCCCGTCGGTGCCGAGTCGCATCTCGTAGGCCCACCCGCGTCCGAAGTTGGCGCCGAGAATGGTCTTGATGGGGTCGGGGCGGTGCTTGGCCAGCTCCAGCATCCGCTGCTGAACGGGTGGGTACTCCTCCTTGATGTAGCCGCACTGCGGGAACTCGCGCGCCAGCGCCACCAGAAAGTCGATGGTGAGTTCGATGTCCGGTCCGCCGCTGGTCTGCACGAAGATCGGCCGGTCGGTCACGCCGCACAGCGCCGCGTAGTAACTGCGGAATTGATCCAGCGAGGTCGCGGTGGTCGGCGGAATCGCGATCATCGCATCCGGCGCAAGCGCTTCGGCTTTCTTCGCGTACTGGAGCATGCCGGCTGTGTCGTCGGCCTGCACCCCGAGCACCAGCGCCGGCCCGCGGCCCTTGGCGGCATTCGCCAGCACCTCGAATCCGCGGAGCCGTTCTGACTGACTCAGATGACGCTGTTCGCTGGAATTCTGGGGCCAGACCAGTCCCTCGATCCCGCATCGATCGCAGAACACCACCTGCTTCGCCAACCCCTCGTAGTCGACCGCGCCGCCGGCCTCGTACGGAGTGCTCAGAATCATGAACGCGCCGCGCATCGATTTCCCCTCGGCCGCGCGGGCACGGAGCGACGGAAACATGGCGGTGGCGGCAAGCGCAGTCAAGCACTCTCGCCGGGTCACAGTGAGTCGCGGGTCTGGCATGAGCGGTTCTCCTCTTGGAGGACGGTAGAAGGCGCTATTAGACACCCCCGGCGACGCACGGTCCACTGTTCAACCATCATGGGCGGGCTTGGGTACGCGACTATCAGGAGCCGAACCGGGACGCGAGGCGCGCCTCGCCGCACGCGAGAAGAAAAATGCCACTCTCCCGCGAGGGCAGGCGTTACCTGAGCGTCACGATCTTCGTCGCCGACCCACCGAGGCTGGAGGTAACCGTTACGGTTCCCGGGTTGACGACCGGCGTGATCCGGAGTTCGTATTTACCGTTTCTGAAGGTCATCGGTATCCAACGGAGTCCCGTGTCACGACGATCCTGATAGCTCGCTGGGGAAGAACATCATGCTTGATCGGCGAACCGCCAGTTGTCAACGCGAACAGGAGCGAAGAACTGAGGTTCTAGCCTGCTGCGGTTCCCACGTGCGGCGCGACAACATTGTCTATCGTCGCGGACTGGCTCGGGAGTCGAATAGCGGGGTATCAGAAGCAAGGCATCGACCATCGCGGGTCGATCCGAGTCGGCACCCTGTCCTTGTGGACAAGGACTCGGTAGGCGTCCTGGCGGACGTCAGGGTTTCCGAAACTGGTTTCCCCGGCCAGGCGGTAGTTCAACCGCAGATACTCGTCGACCAGGGGGTAGTCCCTCTGGAAGTCATCGTAGCTGCCGGTCCTGATAATCGTGATCGGCACCGACTGCATCATCAGACGCTCCCTGATCCGCCGTTGATCTGGGAGATCCGACCAGTGACCACCGAAGAAGACTACCATCCCCCCAGCGAAGGCTCGCTCGGAGAAGAAATAGAGTTCTGGGACGAACCACGTGGCGAGAATCCGATCACTGGGCTGGGTGCAGTCCCGCGCGTAACTGAAAAGGCCGTTGAGGTCGTCCCGCGGGGTCGCCAGCTCGGCAAAACGCGTTGCGAAATCCGTCGTGCGTGTGGTCGATATCACGTCAAGCGATCGGCCCCAATTCGACACCGTCGATAGGCTCAGCACGGCAAGAACGATGACCACGCCAAGACTGACCAGCCCGACCACGCGCCCGCCGGTCAGCTCCCGGCGCGTAGCCGAGTCCGCGCTTCCCGGGGACCGGGCAGGGAATGGGCCGCTTGCCCGGAGCGCCCACGCGGCGAGCACAGCGGTCGGCCCGAACGCGCCGAACCGCACTTGGTAGTACCCCCGGAAGAGGAACACGTCGACGACCAGGCACATGACGACGAGGCTTGAGAGGCGCGCCCGTTGGTTGCGGTCACCTGGCCGACCGTTGGCGTACGAAAGGACCAGGACGAACGCCGACCAGACGTGCAGCGCGACGACCAGGAAGTAGAATAGTGTGTCGGCGTTGTCGACCGTCCACCACCGGACGAGCGCAGATCGACCCAGGCGTTCCCGTATAGGCTCTGCCGGCGGGTTCAAGACGAAGCGTTGCCGATCGATGAAGTGCGTATCCTCCACACTGGGATCTCCAACCAGTGCACGAATGGTTGCAGGTAGTGGGTCTTCCATTCGATACGTCCATGTGCGGCCGCCATCACGCAGGCCGTCGAGCAGGCCATACCGCATCTCCAGCTCGCCGCGTGTGACTTGGTTCACACCAGGAGCCCATCTGATCAGGGGTGCCCGCGGTGGCTCGAAGGCAGCGGAGCCTGGGAACGAAAAGGGCGGGGCTTCCAGCGCGTAGGGTCCGCCTTCCCCCTTTGCGTATACGGCAACCTGACGAAACGACTCTGATATGCCCGCCGTGAGCTGGACGAACAGCAAGAACGGCAACGCCAGGACCGTGACTGCGAGCACGAACGTGCCGACCTGGCGGAGTCGCGGTGCGACACCGCCGGTGTCAGCCGCGGCGATGGCCACTGCCGCTGCACACGCGATGTAGACGCCACTGTCATAGCGAAACAGGCCGGACGCGACAGTGCCGAGTGCAAGCGCAAGCAGACTCGCCAGCGTCGGTCGCTCGACGTATCGCCAGCACAGCGCCACGCCGAGCGGATAGAACAGGCACTTGTCATAGTCGTAGTAGTGCGGCATCGAGAGCACGGCGACGACCGTCACGATGAATGCCAAGGCCCATGATCCAGAAATCCGACGTGACAGGAAGAAGATCAGGACCCCACCCAAGGCCATACAGGTCGAGTCCAACAGCACCTCTCCCAGCAGGTTGTCTCCCAGGAGCCGTTGCAGGGCGGCTGAGCTGAACAGCGCCATGAAATAGCCCGGGTCGAAGAAGTCGCGAAACGGGAATTCCCCATAACGGGCGATCTGACGGGCCCGAGAAATACGATCAAACTGGTCGTTGTTCAGTAAGCCGCCCTGAACGAAGTAGAAGGCGAAGCCGAGCACAAAGAGGCCAGCGCCCAGACCTACCCGTGCCGTTCGGCTGAGGGGACCTGAAGGAAACTGATCGAGTGGCACCCCAAACGCGAGACGCATCCGACGTCCATCGCTCATCGTCGGCGTGCTCCTGTCAGGCACGGCCGCGGCGCAGTCGAAGGCGGCCGCCGACGGCCCGCCCGTCCGCGTCAACAACTACGACCAGCTGTACGA